>NZ_CAWLMI010000055.1:0-10553 GCF_963862045.1 Aeromonas sp. 159
CATCAAGGCCCACAGACCCAAGGCGTTTACCCTGGCCTGCCACCGCCAATGGCTCGACCAGCTGGCCGAGCGGCTGGCGCAGGGCGACTGACTACTTGCCTCCCTGGTCGTAGGTAAAGACCTTGCCGATATCTTCCACCCGATAGCTGGTGAGCTGATAAACGTAGTAGTTGAGCCAGTTGGCAAACAGCAGATGACCGTGGCTGCGCCAGCTGGCGCGCGGGGTCTTGCCCGGATCGTTATTCGGGTAGTAGTTGACCGGAATGGCCGGGTCGAGCCCCGCCGCCAGATCCCGCTGATACTCCCCGTCCAGCGTCAGGGCATCGTACTCCGGGTGCCCGGTGACAAACACCTGACGACAATCCTTGGTCGCCGCCAGATAGACCCCCGCCTCTTCTGACTCGGCAAAAATCTGCAAGTCGGTCTGGGCACGGATCAGATCGCCATCAAACGCCGCATAGCGGGAGTGGGGCGCGACAAACTCGTCATCGAAACCGCGCAGCAACGGCTCGTGCTCATCGAGGCGATGGTGGCGGTAAACCCCGGAGAGCTTCTCGCCGTGGGTCTGCTTCTCCATACCATACAAGGCTTTCAGCGCCGCCTGCACCGCCCAGCAGAGGAACAGGGTGGAGGTGACATGCTGATGGGACCACTCGATGATCTCGACGATGCGCGGCCAGTAGACCACCTCCTCGAACTCCACCAGCCCGAGCGGCGCCCCTGTGATGATCATGCCGTCGTAGTTGTTGCCACGCACCTGCTCGAAGTCGTGATAGAAGTTCTCCAGATGGGCCTGCGGCGTGTTCTTTGACTCCCTGTCATCGATGCGCAGCAGATCCACATCCACCTGCAGCGGCGAGTTGGAGAGCATCCGCATCAGCTGGATCTCGGTCTCAATCTTTTTTGGCATCAGGTTGAGGATGAGCACCCGCAGCGGGCGGATGTTCTGGGTGACGGCCCGG
Source organism: Aeromonas sp. 159 (assembly GCF_963862045.1). Lineage (NCBI taxonomy): Bacteria > Pseudomonadati > Pseudomonadota > Gammaproteobacteria > Aeromonadales > Aeromonadaceae > Aeromonas > Aeromonas sp. 159. The sequence continues at coordinate 963 of NZ_CAWLMI010000055.1, forward strand.
GATTCCGTCATCACGAAGATGTTCTCCTGCCCCAGCACTTCGGCGGCGGGTAACTGATCCGGGATCTTGATCGGCATGCTTACTCCCTGTACTGCATCAGTAAATATGTCTGGACATCCAGAAGCCTATAATAAAGCTCCTGCCCTGTCATCAGATACCTTTTGTATTCACCCCCGCCTTTGACTAGCATACGGCTCAGTGTGTCTCCTGCTTCCAAGATAATGACCGGTATCAAGATTTCCGTAGATCGACTGCAAGTCGGCAACTATGTATCCCTGCCACTGGGGTGGCGCGAACACCCGTTCCTGTTTTCCAGCTTCAAAATCAAAAGTGAAGAAGAGATCGAGCTGATCCGCCGTCTCGGCCTGAAACTGGTCACCATCATTCCCGACAAGAGCGACGTTCCGCCCAAGCCTCTCAATCAGGTACAGCCTCAGCAACAAGAGAGCGCAGACGCCGCCCAGCGCCAGGCCCAGATGCAGCAGGAGAAGGATCGCCGCATCGAGCAGTTGCAACTCTATCGCCGCAACCTGCAGCAGTGCGAGAAACAGTTCCAGCAGTCGCTGGCGCAGGTGCGCAGCGTGATGAGCAAGATCCAGTCCCGCCCCCTCAATGCCATCGGCGAGGCGCAGGAGCTGGTCAATGCAATGACAGAACAGCTGCTCTCGGTGGACGAGATGGTGCTCCATCTGGTCTCCGACAGCGAGGATGGCAACAACCTCTACTTCCACTCCCTCAATGTGAGCGTGCTCAGCATGCTGCTGGCCAAGGAGTGCTGCATGACGGCCGACGAGATCCGTCAGGTCGGCATGGGGGCTCTATTCCACGACATTGGTAAATTGAAGATCCCGAGCCAGATCCTGCGCAAGACCGAGCCGCTGACCAAGCCGGAACAGAACCTGATGGCCCAGCACCCGCGCTACGGGCTGGATCTGCTCAATCTGGCCAAGGATTTCCCAGCCGAGGCGAAGGGGATCGTGCTCCATCACCACGAATATCTCGATGGCAGCGGGCCGGAAGGGCTCAAGGCTGGCCAGCTCGATCCGCTGACCCAGATGGTGTCGCTGATCAACGAGTACGATAACCTCTGCCACATGCAGGCCAAGGTGCCCTACTCGGCCCTGAGCGGCCTCTACAAGCAGCGCAAGGCGCAGTTCAATCCGGAGTACCTCAGCATGCTGATCCGGTTGATGGGGATCTATCCCCCCGGTAGCGTGGTGCAACTCTCCAACGGTCAGGTGGGGCTGGTGATGTCGGTCAACGCTTCCCGCCTGCTCTACCCCTCGGTGCTGGTCTACGATCCGCGCATCCCCCGTCAGGAAGCGGCCATTATCGATCTGCAGCAGGCCGAACTCTCCATCGCCAAGGTGATCCACCCCAAACGGCTGCCACCCGCCGTGTTCGAGTACCTCAATCCGCGTACCCGGATCAGCTACTACTTCGAGCACAACAAAGCCTGATTGTGTTGGCCCGAGGCCAACCATTGCCACCCGTTTAATCCAAGGAGCCCGCCATGCGTATCGAGATCATCAGTACCGGAGACGAAATAGTGACGGGTCTGGTGGTGGATACCAACGCGGCCTGGCTCAGCGCTCTGCTGCTGGAACAGGGGTGGCAGGTGCGCCGTCGCCTGACGGTGGGTGACAACCTCGCCGACCTGAAAACGGTGCTGCAAGAGAGTGCCAGCCGCACCGAGGTGGTGCTGGTGTGTGGCGGGCTCGGGCCCACTGCCGACGATCTCACCGCTCAGGCCGCCGCCGAGGCCTTTGACCAGCCGCTCACCCTCTTCCCCGACTGGCTTGCTACCATCACGGCCCGCTACGCCAGCCGTGGCCGCCCCATGGCACAAAGCAATGCCAAACAGGCATGGCTGCCACAGGGGTGCGAAATCCTCGACAACCCGGTTGGCACCGCCTGCGGCTTTGTGGTGCGAAGTGGCCAGAGCCAGCTCTTCTTCACCCCGGGCGTGCCGTTCGAGTTCAAACAGATGGTGCGCGAGCAAATTCTGCCGCGCCTCAAACAGCTGGCCGGGGCACAGATCGATACCGAGCTACGTCGCTTTTACACCTTCGGCGTCTCGGAGTCGGCACTCAGCGATATGCTGGATGCCTACCCCTGGCCAGCTGGTATTGAGCTGGGTTACCGCTCCTCCATGCCCCTCATCGAGCTGAAACTGATCGGCCACGGCGCCAGTGCCGCTGATATGGAGAGTGCCGAGCGCCGACTGCTGGATACGATCCGCCCCTGGCTGGTTGGCAGCGGAGATACGGAACCGGCGCAGCAGATCCTCGCGCTGCTGCAAGGCAAACCGCTGGCTCTGCTGGAGGGAGAGAGTGGCGGCGCTCTGCTGGCGCTTTGTCACGGCCATCCCCGGCTGGAGGCCAACTTCAGCACGCAACTGGCCGATGAGCTGGCGCAACTGCCGACAACCGATGCGGGCCTGCAACTGACCATAGGGCGAAAAGGGCCAGAGGGGGTGCCACTGCTGCTCAGCGCCGATGGCATGCACATCGGTCAGACGGTCAAGGTCCGCCACCCCGACCCGGAGAGCCGCCGCAAGATCCTCGCCTTTGCCGCCCTCGACATGCTGCGCCGCCATATGCTGGGTGAGCCGGTGCTCGGCGATTACCTCACCTTGGCCAGAACAGCCCAGCGCAGCTGATAACCACCGCCCCTGCCAGCGACCCTATGTTGCTGGCGCTGCGATCCGCCTTTTCACGCCATTGCCAAACAGCACCCATATTTATCCGGCCGCCATCACCGATTTGACTTCAATTCATTGACCATTCAGAGGAAATATCTGAATACTGCCCACTCTCAGGGATGGCGACTCGCTTTATTAATCATTGAGAGATTAAATGACAGTAGAGGAGCGAGCCGATCGTTCCGTTCTCATCCAGCAAGGAGATGCGGTGTTAAGCAAAGAGTGGTTGCTGCTATCAAGCGATATGGAACTGGTCTGCCTGCGGATTGCCGCCGGTCTCACCAAACCTGTCACGGAACAGGATGTGCAGGCTCTGCTGCTCGCTTCCAACTGTCGCCGCTATCAGCCGCTGCCCGAGGGGATCAAACAGGCTATCAGCCTGCTTAATACCCTGCTCACCAACCCTGCCGCCCCCGTCCCCGCCAACCCCATCCCTGTCGGCAAGCGTCAGGATGCCCGACTCGCCGTAATAGTGGAGAAGGATCGCATGAGCGCCATCGCCCAGATCACTGCCGACTGGGGTGGCAAGTATGTGACGCTGGAACAGCTGCAAGAGGCGATCGCCATCAGCGAAATCAAACAGGGGGTGAGTGAGCAACTGCTCACCGCAGCCATCCAGTCAGCCAAGGAAGCCGCCCCCGGCAGTCAGCTCAAGCTGGTGATTGCCAACGGCCAGCCTGCCGTCAATGGTCAGGACACTCGCTATGAGCGGCTGGTGGAGACCCCGGCCGAACGGATCCTCAAACCGCAGGAGCTGGGTCATGGCAAGGTCGACCTGCGGGATCTCGGCTCCATCGTCACCGTCAAGGCAGGCGCTCCGCTGATGCGCCGTCATCCGGCCACCGTCGGGGTACCCGGTTTTACCGTGACCGGTCAGGACCTGCCCGCCAAGGATGGCAAAGACAGTCCGATGAGCGCTGGCGAGGGCACCTTCATCTCCCCCGACGATCCCGACCTGCTGATTGCCGGTCGGGCTGGCCTGCCCTGTCAGGAGAAAGCGGGCATGAAGGTGGACGAGGTGCTCAGCGTCAAACAGGTGGATGCCCGCCACGGCCATATTGATTTTGAAGGGGGCTTAATCGTCAGCGGCGACGTCAACCCGGGTATGAAGATCCGGGTCAGCGGTGACATCGTGATTGGCGGCTTTATCGAAGGAGGCTGGATCGAGGCGGGGGGCAGCATCACGGTACGCCACGGCATCATTGGCCGCCGCAACGAGCAGGGGGAGTACCTTTGCCAACTCAATGCACAAGGGGAAATCCACGCCAGCTACGCCCAGTATGCCCAGCTGGAAGCGGGGGGGGATATCCAGATCCAGAGCCAGCTCAGCCACTGTTACTCCCGCAGCGGACAAGATATCAAGGTAGGTGACAGTAACATGCGCAAAGGCACTCTGCTGGGGGGGACCAGCATTGCCAATCGCCTGATCATGGCTCCCAGCCTGGGGGCCGAGGCCGCCAACCATACCCGGCTGCAGATCCTTGGCGGCTACTTCACCCACAAGGAGCAGGAACACCAGCTCAAGCTGCGCCAGCAGGCGTGTCAGGCACAGCTGGAGAAAATCAAGGAGCTGGTCATGAAGTTGCTGCAACTGCCCGGCGACAAGCGCAATCCGGATACCCTGCGCAAGCTCAAACCGATCCGGGACCATCAGCTGGCCGAACTGACCCAGCTCGATGAGCAGCTCACCGCCAACCAGGAGGAGCTGCGAAACTTGATGGCTCAGATGGAGGTCATTGCCACCCAGCACCTCTACTCCGGCATCGAGGTCGAGATGGCCAGCTTCAAACGCAAGGTTACCATCACCCGAGGCCCTACCCGCCTGACCATCCATGATGAAACCCTGGAGATGACTCCTTACGAGGGACACAAATAGCTCAACCGGCACGCCCCCATCGCTGAACCGGCCGTGATCCCGCCGCCGATTTTCGCTACACTCGCCACTTCCTTGGCCCCACCGGGCGGGCCACCCAGACTCAGGTAGTGAGAGATGTACAAGCTGATCGCATTGGATATGGATGGCACCCTGCTCAACCCGCAGGGCCAGATTACTCCCCGCACCCACGCCGCCATCAGCGCCGCGCGCGCCAAAGGGGTAACCGTTGTGCTGGCCTCCGGCCGCCCGCTGGAAGGGATGAGCCGCTATCTGGAAGAGCTCGGCCTCACCACAGAGCATGACTACGTCATCTGCTACAACGGCGCCCTGGTGCAACAGGTGGCCGATCAGCGCATCATCCGCAGTCAGCTGCTGACCGGCAGTGACGCCAGCGCCGTCGCCAAACTGGCTGATGAGCTGGAAGTGAACGTCCATGGTTTCTCAGTCACCCGTGGCCTGATCAGTCCCCGTGTCAGCACCTATACCGAACACGAATCCCACCTGATCGGCATGCCGATCAATCTGATCGACTTCGCTACCCTGCCTGCCGACGAGCAGATCATGAAGGTAATGATGATCGACGAGCCGCCCCAGCTCTCCCGCGCCATCGAGCGACTGCCTGCAGAGCTCTATGAGCGCTATACCGTGGTACAGAGCGCCCCCTTCTTCCTCGAGTTCATGAACAAGCAGAGCAACAAGGGAACCGGCGTGGCCGCACTGGCCGAGCACCTGGGCCTGACCGCCGCTCAGGTGATCTGCGTCGGGGATGCGGGCAACGATCGCCACATGATCGAATACGCAGGCCTCGGGGTTGCGATGGGCAATGCCACCGACGAGATCAAGGCGCTCGCCCAGCACACCACTGCCCGCAACGATGAAGATGGCGTAGCTCAGGTGATCGAGCAGTTCGTACTGAACGCCTGATCGTAATCGAGCGCTGCTGCGTCCGATGAGGATATAAAAACGGGGAGGCTGTCAGCCTCCCCGTTTTTTCTGGTTAGTTATCTGCGTGATGAGCGTTAATTCGCTCGCATCACTGGTTCGCCAGACACTGGGTATGGGAGCCCGGTTGCAGGTAAGGCGTCAGCAGGGGAGCCATCCCCTTGAGCACCTGCACCGGCAGCGCCGAGGTGAAACGGAACTTGTCAGACTGGCTACCCGGTACATAGGCGGTCAGGGTACCGAAGTGATCCTCACCCAGATAGAAAACGAAGGTCGCGGTGCGGTTGCGCGCCAGTGAGCTGGTCACGTTGCCATAACGACCCACGGTTTCAATCCGGTTATCCCCGGTTCCGGTCTTGCCCCCCATCTGCAGCACAGTGCCATCCGGCAGGGTAAAGGCACCGGCGATACGTCTTGCCGTGCCCCCTTCAACCACCTTGGAGAGCGCACTGCGCAGGGCGGCCGCCACCTCTGCTGGCATCACCCGGGTACCCTCGGTGTGCTGCGGCTCAAACTCGGTCTCGAAGGGCGTCCCCTTGGCGAACGAGAGGTGCTCGATACGCAGGGTTGGCGAGCGGACACCGCCATTCTGGATAATCCCCATCAGCTCGGCCAGTGCAGCCGGACGATCGCCGGAGCTGCCCAAGGCAGTCGCCAGTGAAGGCACCAGATGGTCGAACGGATAACCGAGCTTGGCCCAGCGCTGATGGATATCGAGGAAGGCTTCAACCTCCAGCATGGTGCGGATCCGGCTGTCACGGGCACTGCGATGGCGAGTCTTGAACAGCCAGCTGTAGACCTCCTGCCGCTCGTCACGACTGGCCGCCACCGCGTCGGCAAAGGTGGCCTTGTCGAACTCCTTGAGATAGGCCAGCAACCACAGCTCCAGCGGGTGAACCCGGGCGATGTAGCCCTGATCCGGCAGTGAATACTTGCCCGGGCCATAGCTGACGTAGAGCTGATTAACCCGCTTGGCGCTCAGCTTCTCTCTCGGCAACCGCTCCGCCAGGAAGGCAGCAAAAGCAGCTTCACTGGCTTCCGGCATCAGGTAGCGGTGAACCGCCGCCAGACGTACCGCACTCGGCTTGAGACCGTCGAGGAAGGTATCGAGTTGCTCCTCGGGGGTCTTGCCGCGATATTTGCGCCAGAAGCGCAGCAGATAGGTCTGGCCCTCTTTGTCGGCAAATTTGGCCAGATACTCCTGACGGCGGGGATCCTTGTCATCCTTCAGCAACTGGGCACGGTTGCCCTCCTTGTAGAGGCTGTAGCGCACGATATCGCGCATCAGCCGCACAAAGGGCAAGTTAATCGACTCACGCAGAGAGTCACGCAACGTCGGAATACGATTGTTATCCTCGCGGCGGAAGTTGTTGAAGGTGTGCATGCCGCCACCGGTAAAGAACCCTTCGTTGGGGCTGGCGGAGTATTTGCGATCCAGCGCCGCTTCCAGCATTACAGGCAGGCTCTTGTCCTGAGCCGTCATCAGATAGGAGATGGCCCAGCGGCTGAGGTTGTCCTGAGAGACGGCAGCCAATTTACGCAGATTCTCAACCGGCATCCCGGCATAGTTGTCGTGCAGCTCGGCCACGATCTCCAGATAGGTAGTCAGCACCCGAAGCTTGGCGGTTGAGCCCAACTCCAGCTTGGAGCCTTCGTTAATATCGAACGGCTGATCAGTGTTGTCGGTCTGCACCCGCACCTTGAACCCTTCCGGCGACTTCTCGAACAGGGTGAAGCTGTAGCGCACATCGCCCGTCTTCTCAGGCGAGAGCAGGCGCTCACCAAACAGCCCTACCTGGGCGGCAAACGTCGGGTCGGCCAGCTGTTGCAGATAACGGGAGATTTCGTTCTGCAGCGGCATGTTGAGGCTGGTATCGGCCGTCAGGTCCATCCGATCGAGGTCATAGAGCTGCACCCCGAGCTGGCGGCTCAGGCGAGTACGGGCAACTTGCAACCCCTTGTTATTGTTCACCCGGGTGATAGCCGGGGACTGCAGGAAGTCACGGAACGTAATCTTGGCCTTGAGCGCCGCCTCCATCAGAGATGGCGTGATCATCCCCTCCTGCACAAACAGGCGCAGGTAGCTGTCGGTCAGGGTAGCCAATGCCTCTCGCCCTTGAGCCAGATAGTAAGAGGGACGGCGGTGCGCAATCATCAGCGAGACAACCTGACGCAGGGCAAGTCCCTGTTCGGCCAGCGGCGCATTCTGGTTGCGGGCGGGATCCAGCAGACGGTTCACGTCATCGACGTTGGCACCAAACCAGACCCAGAGACCATCTCCCAAACCATGCACCTCACCATATCCCGGCGCAGCCGAGAGCGGCACCGAGTTGAGATAGGCCCAGGCGACCAGTTTGCGCGCTTCGAGGGTTTCCGGCCCGAGACGATAGGCCCGCACGCTGGCAGAGGCCATCTGACGGATCTTCTCGGTCGGCGACAGGGTCAGGCCATCCGGCGAGTGGCGATACTTCTCCACCTGGGTCGCCAGGGTACTGCCACCGGCAGATTGATCCTGCATATCGAGCGCCTTGCCCACCTGGGAGAGCGCCGCCTTGGCAAAACGGGGCCAGTCGACCGCCGGGTTGGCCAACGGCTCTTCGTTGCTCAGCAGATCGCGGTTCTCGATAAACAGCAGCGACTGGATGACGAGCGGCGGAATGGAGTCAAAATCCGGATAGTGATGGGTCGGATACTTGAATTGATAGAAGGGCTCGGCGCGGCAATCGTGCAACGTCAGGCCAGCCTGCACCTTCTCGGTATAGGGCACGAAGAAGCCTCGACTGGCGTAGTCATAGAGCGCGTCGGAGAAATGCACCTGCTTGCTGACTTCATAGCCCCGCTGAAGCAAACGCTCCTGCATCATCGGCAGTTGCACATAGCCGAGCCGCTTGTCGAAAGGGCCATCCTCAGGGAAAGCGATCTGCTTGCTCTGGCCAGGCTCGACCTGATAGGTGAGATTGGCAGCATAGCGGGAGATCTCCTGAGATTGCAGCTTCGAGGTTTTCATCTCATAGCCAACCAGAGCGATCACCGCCCCCAGGCACAATAAAAAGAGAAAACAGAACAGCCAACGCCACCAGGGACGACGCTTGCGCTTTGGGTTCCCGTCCGAGGTCTGGACAGATGAATCTTGAGATGCCACTTGTGTCAAATCCGTCTGTTCTGATGCGCCCATATCAGCTCCACCATGGTTGCGCAATTTATTGTGTTTCACTCAAGCTTAGTCTTTTCAAGTCAATGGCTTGAAACTATTGACCGCTTTGTGGTGATGGTAACAGGGCAATTCTAAAAAGGGGAGCCGATTGTTGCAGGAGTGGCAGAGATCCGAGCTGATAACAAAACACCGGCCAGTGGCCGGTGTCTCTTAAGCGAAAGCGCAACGCTTATTTGTGAGAGCTCATGCCCTTCAGTTTGGTGCTCAGCTCTTTACGCTCTTTGGAGAGCTCGGCGTTCTTGATGATGTGGTCATCCACGCGCTCTTCATAGTCGGCACGCATGTTGGCGATGATCGCCTGCACATCATCAATGCTCATACCCGGCTTGATGTAGTCGCTCAGGTTGTCGAGCAGCAGCACGCGCTTCTGGTTGTCACGGATCTTCTTCTCGTTATCCGCAATTTCACGCTTGAGTTTGTTCTGGCGACGGGACATACGCACATATTCCAGTACATCGCTGAAGGTGGACTTGTTTACTTGTTCCATATCGATACCACTGACTTAAGGTTGATAAAAACTGGCCAAGTTACACCTGGAACCCGGCAAACTCGGCGCGGGACAGGCAAACTCAAGATGCCCTTACTCTACCGAGTTATAAACGAGATACAACCCTAATCGCGCACCATGAACAGAGTTTGGCCAAAAGTAAACCAGTTAAAATGGCCAGTAATCCATCAGATAAGGGCTTGATATAGATAGAAAATGGAGGAGATAACAGGGTCTTAGTTCTCTTCCTCTAGATAAATGCTAACACTGGCTGCTTAACACGCTAAAAACAGCAGAGCCCAGTCTCACGACTGGGCTCTGCTGTGCAAATCTGTGGTTCTTATGGACAAAACCGCCCATAGCAAAAA
>NZ_CAWLMI010000056.1:0-4611 GCF_963862045.1 Aeromonas sp. 159
GGCGCCGACTCGGTGGTGACCAAAGATGTGCCCGCCAATGTGGTGGCGGCCGGCAACCCTTGTCGGGTATTGCGGGCGATGACGGCGGAGGAGCTTGCGGGCCTCGAATAGGCATTTTCGAGGGGCTTGCCGGCGCTTTTTATCATTTATTTTTTAAATGATATTGCCACCATCATTTGCTTATCGAATGAATAATAAACACTTACAGCGCCCAGCTGGCGCGGTTTCGGGGCGATTTATCCCTTCCGCAGCGTTCGTCCGATCGACATGCAACCGGGCTCCGGTTCGGATTATTGTCCATTGATTGCTCATGTCTGGCTGAGGGCGGCCGATACTCTTTGATGCAGGAGGTAACCTATGGACATATCCAGCTCTGCAAATGCGTCGTTCGGTTCTGCGTTGATGGCGGCCAGTCTGGCCAAAAAACAGCAGACCCAAGAGGGCGAATCCGCACTGAAATTGCTGCAAACAGCAGCGCAATCCGCTCCGGCTGCGCCGACATCGGCCAGCGCTTCCCTCGGAAGCAATATCGATATCCGCGTCTGAGCGATAAAAAAGCCCCCATCTCTCGATGGGGGCTTTCTTTTTATTGGGCTGTTACCTGGCGGGCTCAGACCGGGAAAGGGGCTGGTGCCTCGAAGGTCATCCGCTCGCCGCTGCGGGGGTGGCTGATGGTCAGGCTGGCCGCATGCAGATAAAGGTGCGGTGCCGCCGCCAGCGCATCCGGGTTGGCGTAGAGGTTATCGCCGAGGATAGGGTGACCCAGCTCCAGCATATGCACCCGCAGCTGATGGGAGCGACCGGTAATCGGGGTCAGCTTGATCAGGCTGTTGCCATTCTCCACCTTCAGCTTCTGCCACAGGGTCAGGGCATGACGCCCCTCCTCGTGGTCAACTTTCTGTTTCGGCCGATTGGGCCAGTCGACGCAGAGTGGCAGATCCACTTCACCCGCATCCAGCTCCGGTTCACCCCACACCCAGGCGAGGTAGTGCTTTTCGGTCTCCCGCTCGCGGAATTGCCGGCTCAGCTCCCGGTGGGAGTTAGGGTTGAGCGGGATCACCAGCACGCCGGTGGTCGCCATATCGAGGCGATGGGCGGCTGCCGCCTTGGGGTGCTGCTGCTTGACCCGATGGAGCACGCTGTCTTCGTTCTCGGGGCCGCGCCCGGGGACGCTCAGCAGGCCAGTGGGCTTGTTGACCACCATGATGTCCTTGTCCTTGAACAGGATATCGAGCCAGGGTTCCAGGGGCGGTGAGTATACAAACATAGCGTCTCGCATCTTTGGTCAAAGCGGGGGCAAGCCCCCATCAGTTATGGGTTACCACGATAAAAAGTGCATGGCAGCCAACTTGCGTTGGGTTTGGCCATTTCACCGTTTTATCAGTTATGGGTCACCACAATAAAGCGGATGGCATCCAGCTTGAGCTGGGTCTGGTCGATCAGGTGGTGCAATTCTGCCTGCAGATTGCGCAGATATTCCAGCTCGCTGTCGCGCACGTTCGGGTTGACCGCCTTGAGCGCCTCCAGACGATCGAGATCCTGCTGCAGGGTCTGCGCCATCTGGGCGCGGGCCTTGTCGACAATCCCGGCCTTCAGCTCTTCGGCAATCGCCTGACCCTGGCCAATCAGACCATGGATCACCGGCTGGGACGCAGTCACCAGCTTGCTGCCGAGGTGGCGGTTGACCGGCGTCAGCTGGCGGTTGAAGGCATCGAACGCCACCTTCTCGCCGAGATTGTTGCCGTTCTTGTCCATCAGCAGGCGGATCGGTGTCGGCGGCATGAAGCGGTAAAGCTGGGGATGAGCCGCAGACTCGGCGACGAAGATCAGCTCCAGCAGGATGGAACCGACCGGCAGCGCCTTGTTCTTGAGCAGAGCCACCGAGGTGGCACCGATCTCGGAGCCGAGGATCAGGTCGATACCGCCGCGCATCATGGGGTGATCCCAGGAGAGGAACGACATATCGTCCCGCGACAGGGCGGTGGTGCGATCAAAGGTGATGGTCATGCCGTCTTGCGGCAGGCCCGGGAAGCTGGGCACCAGCATGTGATCGCCCGGCATCAGCACCAGCGCGTTCTCGCCGCGGTCATCCTGATTGACACCGATCTCGTCGAACATCTTGAGGGCGAAGGAGATCATGCCGGTGTCGTCATCTTCGGCGGCCAGCTTCTCGACCAGCTGCTTGGCGGCTTCGCCACCGCTGGAGTGAATCTCCAGCAGACGATCGCGGCCCTGCTCCAGCCTGGCCTTGAGCGGCTCGTGCAGTTCGCGGGTCTTGACCAGCAGGGCGTCGAGGGCTGCCTGATCGCCGGTGTTGGCGGCCAGCAGCTCGAACAGCTCTTCACGTACCGCTTCGAATACCGGGCGGGCAGTCGGGCAGGTCTGCTCGAACGCGTCCAGACCATCGTGATACCAGAGCTGCAGGGCGCGCTGGGCAGTCCCTTCCAGATAGGGAACGTGGATCTCGACGGTGTTCTGCTGACCGATACGATCCAGTCGGCCGATACGCTGTTCCAGCAGATCCGGGTTGAGAGGCAGATCGAACAGCACCAGATGGCTGGCAAACTGGAAGTTGCGCCCTTCTGAGCCGATCTCGGAGCAGAGCAGCACCTGGGCGCCACCCTCTTGCTGGGCAAAATAGGCGGAGGCCTTGTCCCGCTCGAGGATCGACATCCCTTCGTGGAACACGGCACCACGGATCCCTTCACGGGTACGCAGCGCCTCTTCCAGCGCGATAGCGGTCGCCGCTTCGGAGCAGATCACCAGCACCTTCTGCTGGCGGGCTGAGAGCAGCAGCTCCAGCAACCATTCGACGCGCGGGTCGAACTGGGTCCAGGTGGCGTTGTCACCTTCGAACTGCTGGAAGATCTTCTCGGGATAGAGATAGCGCAAGGCACGGGTCTGCAGATCGCCACCGTTGCCACCCATCATGCCCATTACCTTGATGGCGGTCTTGTACTGCTCCGGCAGCGGCATGGGGTAGACGTTGAGGTGACGCTCGGGGAAGCCCTGAATATTGGCGCGGCTGTTGCGGAACAGTACCCGGCCGGTGCCATGCTGGTCCAGCAGCTTGGCGACCGCCTGCTGGCGGGCGGCGGCATCGCTCAAGTCCAACCCTTCCAGCTGGCTGGCGAGGATCTGTCTGGCTTCATCGCTCAGGGTCTCGCCATCCAGCAGCTCTTGTGCGGCGCTGGCGACCTGACCATAGGCCTGCTCCTCGGCGAGGAAGGCCTCGTAGTCGTAGAAACGCTCGGGATCGAGCAGGCGCAGACGGGCAAAGTGGCTCTGGTGGCCCAGCTGATCCGGGGTGGCGGTCAGCAGCAGTACCCCCGGCACCTGTTCGGCCAGCGCTTCCACCATCTCATAGGCACGGCTTGGCGCCTCTTCACTCCACTCCAGATGGTGGGCTTCGTCGACAACCAGCAGATCCCACTCGGCTTCCAGCACCTGCTCGAAGCGACGACGCTTCTTGCGCAGGAAGTCGAGGCTGCAGATCACCAGCTGTTCGGTCTCGAAGGGGTTCTCCGCATCGGCAAACGCCTCGATGCAGCGCTCCTCATCAAACAGGGAGAAGTGCAGGTTGAAGCGGCGCAGCATCTCGACCAGCCACTGATGCTGGAGCGTTTCGGGCAGCAGAATGAGCACCCGATGGGCGCGGCCGGAGAGCAGCTGCTGATGAATGATCATGCCCGCTTCGATGGTTTTGCCCAGACCCACCTCATCGGCCAGCAGTACGCGCGGGGCGTAGCGGTGACCCACCTCGTGGGCAATATAGAGCTGGTGCGGGATCAGGCTGACCCGGCCACCAGCCAGACCGCGGGTCGGATTGCGACGACGCTTGTGCTGGTTGACCAGCGCCTCGTAGCGCAGGGTAAAGCGGGACATCCGATCGATCTGACCGGCGAACAGGCGATCCTGCGGCTTGTTGAACTTGATAAAGTTGTTGAGAAACACTTCCTTGAGGACAACCGGCTCATCATTGTCGGTGCGAACACCTACATATATAAGCAGGCCATCTTTCTCCTGCACTTCGTCGACCGTCATGGTCCAGTCTTCGTGACTGGCAATCTGATCGCCCACATTGAAGCTGACCCGGGTCACCGGCGCCTCTTCTTTGGCATACATGCGGTTTTCACCGGTAGCCGGGAACAACAGGGTAACCATGCGTCCTTCAACAGCAACGACAGTCCCCAACCCCAGATCCGTCTCTGTATCACTAATCCAACGCTGGCCAAGTGCAAAAGGCATTAAACTCTCCAAAGCCCAAGAGTGTGTGAATCGCAAAGGGGCGCTATGTTACCCGAAGGCGTGACCTCGATCACCATGCATATAGATGTAGAGAGATCAAATCGCCACAACCTTGATCTGCTACCATCGCCACGCCATCTAGAGGGTAGCGAGCGCGTCAAACGAGTGTGTTATTGCAGGATAAATGCGCTTTTTGGGCGATTAGTGAACGGTTGAACCAAAAATGCGAATTTAATTCGAAAACACCCTTGCAAGCGTGATCCAGATCCCTATAATGCGCCTCCATCGACAGGGCAAGCGGCAACGCAGAAAGCCAAGTCGGTAACCTCGAAAAGCCTTTAAAAATAAGGCTTGACTCGAGAA
>NZ_CAWLMI010000057.1:0-18992 GCF_963862045.1 Aeromonas sp. 159
GACCGGCCAGCACAGGCTCGTGGCGCTGCTGGCCCGCCAGCACTTCCCCCACCAGCTGCCAGCGACCGGTGGAGAGATCGTCGCTACGAAGGCCAATGCCGTCCATCGCCGAGTTGGCGTGGGGAGGCACATTGATGGGGCTTATCAGATCGGCGGCCAGCACAGCGCCGTGGCACTGGGCCAGCGGTTTGTCGCTGCAGGCAGTGCTCGGGGTGAGGGCCGCCAGAATGGCGTTGCGGGCCGCCTCGACAGAGAGAAAGCCCTTGCCCGCCTCCGGCTCCTTGCTCTGGCAGCCGTCAAGCCAGCGGCAGACGAAGTCGGCGATAGCCGCCAGATCGTTGATATCGAGTCGGGGCAGGCTTGTCTGCTGTTGTTCGCCACTCTGTTGGGGCTGATCGCTGGCCAGCGCGATGATGTCGCTGTCTTCGGGGAAGAGCAGCGGCTTGCCAATTTCGGCGCGGTGCAGCTCGATTTTCGGGAAGTGTTCGTGCTTGAACCCCTCGACCAAGAGCAGATCGAGCTCTGTCTGATCGAAGCTGGCCAGCAACTGGCGAAAATCGGCTTCGGCCAGTTCCGTTTCAATGATACGGGCATGACGACGGCGGGAGGCAACCATCATCTGCTGGGCACCCGCCTTGCGCAGGCGGTAGCTGTCCTTGCCCGGTTGGTCGATATCAAAGTCGTGGTGGGCGTGCTTGAGCACCCCGATGCGCAGGCCGCGATCCACCAGCAGGGGGATCAACTGCTCCAGCAAGGTGGTCTTGCCGGTGCCGCTCCAGGCGGCAAAGCCGAGCAGGGGAAGGGTGGGGGCCGGGGTCATGAGGTGACTCCTTGTTGGGGGGCGATAGCCGGGGCGAGCAGACGGGCCTCGTAGGCGGCCAGCTCGGCAGGGCTATTGAGATTGATAAAGGCATCCGGCTGATCGGCAAAGCTCACCACCGCCATATTGTGGCGGGCAAACCAGATATCGATTTTGCGCTCACCCTCTGCCAGCGCGGCGGTGAGGGAGGGGAGCAGGGATTTGTGCAGCAGGGCCACCACGGGTTGCAGCCAGTCGCCATCGTGGGCCACTACCAGCTCGGTATCCGGGGTCAGGGCGGCGCGAAAGCGGCTCATCAGATCCAGCGGCAGGGCGGGGCCATCGCAGGGGACAAACAGCACCCAGTCGTGACGGGCGGCGGCAAGGCCCGCCTGCATGCCCGCCAGCGGGCCGAGATAGTCGTTGTTGTCATCGCTGATGACCGGGGCCAGCGTCTGATAGCGGGTCTGACTGCGGTTGGCGTTGATCAGCACCTCATCCACCTGGGGGCGCAGGCGCGCCAACACATGGTCGATAAGGGGGCGTCCCGCCAGTGCTACCCATCCCTTGTCTTCGCCCCCCATCCGGGTGGCGCGGCCTCCTGCCAGGATCACTGCTGATACGGCAACGGGATCAGAGTGGCTGTCGCTTTTTGAAGTCATGTCGCTCGATGATTTTTAAAGGGGTCGTCTCTTGCAGCTGGCCACGGGCGAGGGTCCATTGCCGCTCGCACAGGGAGGTCAATGCGTTGCTCTGGTGGCTGATGACGACCAGGCCGCTGCCATGTTCCCGCAGATCTTGCGCCAATGCGGCCATCAGGGCAACCGAATGTGTGTCCAGATTGGCGGTGGGCTCATCCATCAGCAGAAAAGCAGGTTGCAGCGCCCAGGCGCGGGCCATCGCCAGCCGTTGCCGTTCGCCACCCGAGAGAATGCTGATGTGCTCCCGCGCCAGTCCCTCCAGCTCGACCCGGCGCAGCGCCTCGAACACCCGGATCTCGCTGCCGAGCTGTTTATCGAGCGCCCAAGCCACGTTGTCGTGCACCGTGCGATCGAACAGATAGGGGGTCTGGTGCAGATAGGTAACCCTGCCCGGCCCCAGATCCCGTTTGAGCAGCCGGTTGAGCCGCTGTTGCCAGCGCCCCGGCAGATTGGTGTGGCCGCGGGTGGGGGCCAGCAGCCCTGCCAGGATTTTGAGCAAGGTGGTCTTGCCCACCCCGTTGGCTCCGTGCAGCCAGATGGCATCCCCCGGTGCGATGGCGAGCCGGTCAATCTCGAACAGCTGGCGCTCGCCAAAGCGCATCGTCAGCTGGTGGGCGGTCAGGGCCATGGGGTACTCCTGTTGATACACAGTGGGGGCATGGTCAGTTCTTCAGATAGCTGTGGCCGCGACAGGCCGTCAGCAACAGGTTAAGCAAGAGGGCGAGGGTGAGCAGCACTATGCCGAGGGCCACCCCCTGAGTGAAGGCCCCTTTCTGGGTCTCCAGCGCGATGGCGGTGGGGATATTGCGGGTAAAGTGCAGGATGTTGCCCCCCACCATCATGGAGCAGCCCACCTCGGTGACGATGCGGCTGAAGGCGCCGATGATGGCGGCCAGCAGGCCAAAGCGGCACTCGTGCATCAGGCCGATCAGCGCCTTGGGCCAGGAGACCCCCAGGGTCAGGGCGGTCTCCCAGGCGCGCCGGTCGCTCTGGACAAACGCCGCGTGGGCCATGGTGGCGATCACCGGAAAGGCGATCAGCATCTGCCCCACCACCATCGCCTGCTGGGTAAAGAGCAGCTTCCAGTCGCCAAAGGGGCCTGCCCGCGACAGCAGCATATAGAGCAAGAGGCCAATCACCACGGTCGGCACCGATTGCAGGGTATTGATGCAGGAGAGCCAGAGCCAGCGGCCGGGCAGCGGCAGATAGGCCAGGGCAAAGCCCAGCAGCAAGGCGGGCAGCAACACCAGCAGCAGGGCGATGCAGGAGACGGAGAAGGAGACCCCCACCACCTGCCACAGTTCGGTGTCACCACTGAACAGCAGGGCGAGGGCAGCCAGCGTGGTATCGATCAAGGTCGGCATCAGGCGCCTCCCTCAGCGAACTGGGGGAGTGCCAGCAAGGTCATCGTAGGGGTCAGGGTTGCCATTATTTCCCGTTGGCATCCGCTACAAACAGCGCCTGACCCGCCACCTTGAAGTTGCCGATTAGCTTCTGGCCATGCTCGGAGACCAACCAGTTCTTCAGGGTGCGGGCCCCTTCGGTGTTGAGATCCGGGTAGCGCTTGGGGTTGACCAGGATCACCTGATAGGGGTTGAACAGGCGCTTGTCACCCTCCAGCAGTACGGCGAGATCCAGCTTGCTCTGGTAGGCGAGCCAGGTGCCGCGGTCGGTCAGGGTGTAGGCACCCAGCTCCGAGGCCATGGTCAGGGTCGGGCCCATCCCCTGGCCGATGGATTTGTAACCGGCAAACTCGGGTTTGACGTCAGCGGCTTGCCACAGGGTCTTCTCCTTGATGTGGGTGCCGGACTCGTCACCGCGGGAGATAAAGGTCTGGCCCTGCTCCTTGATGGCTTGCAGCCCCTTGGCTGCGTCGTGCAGTTTGCCGAGACCCGCCGGATCTTTCGCCGGGCCGACGATGACGAAGTCGTTGTACATCAGGTGCACCGGCTCGATGCCAAAGCCTGCGTCGACAAACTTCTTCTCGGCAGAGGGGGCGTGGGTCATCACCAGATCCGCGTCGCCGTTCTCGCCCATCTTCAGGCTCTGGCCGGTACCGGCCGCCATTACCTGCACCGGATAACCAGCCTCCTTGGTGAACTGGGGCAGCAGCCAGCCCAGCAGACCGGACTGCTCGGTGCTGGTGGTGGTGGCGAGGCGGATCGGCGCTTTTGTGGCATTAGTATCCGCTTCGGCGTGGGCAGCACCGGCGATCAGCAGGCTGGTGGCGAGGGAGAGGGCAAAACGTTTGAGGCTGGTTTTTATCGTCATCGTGATGCAACTTTTTTCAGGGTGGCTGAGGAGAGGGCAAGAGTAAGCAAGCAGGGTGCCAAACTGTTCCTTTGCCGGTGTATTCACGGTTTGCCGTTTAAAAACAGAAGCTTATTCAAATCAATTAGGTGAGCTTGTTATCGCTTTTAATAATTGGTGTTGGTGCTTTTGATACGGTAAGGACAAAATGTCCCACTAAGGTTCCGGTTATCGGGACATTCACCGACCGTACGTGCATCCGAGGTACTTTTTTCCATGACACTCCCTCCCAGCCGCTGGTCTGCCCTCTCCCTGCTTATCGTTGACGATGAGCCCGGCATGCGCAGCTTTCTGGCCAAGGCGCTGGCCAAGCGTTTTGCCCAGATTGAGACTGCCGCCAGCGTGGAGGAGGCGGAAGCCCTGCGCTGCCGCCTTCACTTCGACCTTATCATCGCCGACATCCGGCTGCCGGGGCGCTCCGGCATCGAGTGGCACGAGGCCATAGACCCGGCCACGCGCCGCAGCGACATCATCTTCATGACCGGTTTTGGCGATATGGAGACCGCCCTCAAGGCGCTGCGCCTCGGCGCCAGCGACTTTATCCTCAAGCCCTTCAACCTCGATCAGATGGTGCAGGCGGTGGACAGAGTCATCGAGCGCCGCCAGATGGAGCGGGAGAACCTGCTGCTGCGCCGGGAGGTGAGCAAGCTCTTCCCGCCCACCCTGATTGGCGACAGCGCCAAGACCCGCGAGCTCAAGACGCTCATCGCCAGAGTGGCCCCCTCCAACGCCGCCGTGCTGGTGGAGGGGGAGTCCGGCACCGGCAAGGAGCTGGTGGCCCGCGCCCTGCATCAACTCTCCGGCCGCATGGGGGCCTTTGTGCCCCTCAACTGCGCCTCCATCGCGCCGGAGCTGCTGGAAAGCGAGCTGTTCGGCCACGTGCAGGGGGCCTTTACCGGCGCCCGCAAGGGGCGCGACGGCCTGTTCCGGGTCGCCCATCAGGGCACGCTGTTTCTCGACGAGATCGGCGAAATGCCCCTTGCCATGCAGGCCTCGTTGCTGCGGGCGCTGGAGCAGAAGGCCATCCGCCCGGTAGGGGCCGAGCGCGAATTGGCGGTGGATGTGCGCATCGTCGCCGCCACCAACCGCAACCTCAAGGCCGAGGTGGAGGCGGGCCGCTTTCGCGAAGATCTCTTCTATCGCCTCAACGTGGTGGCGCTGCCGGTCGCCCCGCTGCGGGAGCGGATCGACGATATCCCCGCGCTGGTACACCACTTTACCCGCCAGCTCACCGCCGAGATGGGGATGGGCTCCTTGAGCTGGACCCACGAGGATGTGGTGGCGATGCAGGCTTACCCCTGGCCCGGCAACGTGCGGGAGCTGCGCAACCTCATCGAGCGCTGCCTGCTGCTGGGCAAGCCCCCGGCGGATTACTGGCAGAGCAGCAAGCCGGCCGAACCGGGGGCGAGCGAGGAGGGTTATCCGCTGGCGTGGCCGCTGGCGGAGGTGGAGAAGGCTCACATCCTACAGGTGGTGGCGAGCCATGATGGCAACAAGTCGGCCGCCTCCCGGGTGCTCGGGGTGGCGCGCAAGACGCTGGATCGCAAATTCAAGGAGTGGGCCATCGAATGAGGAAGGCTGACTGGATGGGGTGGCGATGAAACTGACCCTGCTTTCCCGCTGCATGCGCGCCCTGTTGCCCCGTTGCGTGCGCACCAAAGTGCGCTGGCGCCTGCTGCTGCTCACCTCGGTACCCATCATGCTCACTCTGGTGGGCATGATCGCGCTCACCCTTTACTGGACCCTCACCTACAGCTGGCAGAACCTGCTCACCACGGTGCGCAGCGATCTCGGGGTGGCCCATCACGCCATCACGGTGCAGCAGCAGCGCCAGACCGAGCATCTGGAGCATCTGCGCGATGCCTGGGCCTTTCAGCTTCGGCTGCGGGAATCGCCGGATCAGCTGCATGACTGGGTGATGCCGCTGGCGGCCAACTATGGTCTCGATTTTCTGCGCTTGCGCCGTGGCCCCGAGCTGGATCAGCTGACGGCGCAGGAGCGCGCCGCCCTCACGGCCGGACGCAGCGTCAGTCACTTCGTGGTCTGGTCGCAGCAGGAGATGCTCGCTCTCTCC
The DNA here is from genome assembly GCF_963862045.1 of Aeromonas sp. 159. Taxonomy (NCBI): domain Bacteria; kingdom Pseudomonadati; phylum Pseudomonadota; class Gammaproteobacteria; order Aeromonadales; family Aeromonadaceae; genus Aeromonas; species Aeromonas sp. 159. Next base: position 5,885 of record NZ_CAWLMI010000057.1, read on the forward strand.
CCGCAACTGGCCAAGCGGGCCGTGTTGTGGCAGCGGGATGGCACCAGGGTGGTGGAGAACAGGGGGCTGATCAGCCTGTCGCTGACGCCGGTGATGGGCCGCGACGGCTCCCTTTGGGCGGTGCTGGAGGGGGGCGAGCTTGTCAACGGCAGCACCCGGCTGGTGGATGAGCTCAAGGGGCAGGTGTTTGCCAAAAACACCCTGCCGGATGGCAGCGTCGGCACTGTCACCCTGTTTCTCGACGATCTGCGGGTGAGCACCAACGTACCGGTCAGCAGTAGCCGTCAGGTGGGTCGGGCGGTGGGTACCCGGGTCTCGCCGCCAGTGCGCGAACAGGTACTGGGGCGGGGGGAGATGTGGGTTGACCGCGCCTTTGTCCACGACGCCTGGTATGTCTCTGGCTACGAGCCACTTTTGGGCGCCAGGGGCGAGCGGATCGGCATGCTCTATGTTGGCTTTCTCGAGTGGCCCATTATCCGCACCTACCTCACAAATCTGGTGGAGCTGGGCTCGGGCGTGGTGCTGCTGTTGTTGCTCTCCGGCCTGCTGGTCTATCGCGGCGCGCGGGATCTCTTCTCCCCCATCGAGCGGATGCACAAGGTGGTGCGGCAGGTGCAGGCCGGGGAGTCGGCTCGCATCGGCCCGCTGGCCCTCGATCCTGACCACGAGCTGGCCCAGCTCGGTCGCCAGTTCGACGCCATGCTGGACAGGCAGGAGGCGCACCAGCAGCAGATGGCTCGCAGCGCCGATGAGCTGGAGCAGAAGGTGGCCGAGCGTACCCAAAGCCTTGAGCTCAAGACCGCCGAGCTGGAAGATCATATCCATATGCTGACCGAGGCGCGCCAGCAGCTGCTGATCAGCGAGAAGTTGGCGGCCCTTGGCGAGCTCTCGGCCGGGGTGGCCCACGAGATCAATAACCCGCTGGCGGTGATCCTCGGCAATGTGGAGCTGATGAAGCTGGAGCTGGGGGAGGCGGCCGAGCCGGTCAGCGAGGAGCTGGCGCTGGTGCTGGCCCAGATCGAGCGCATTCGTGCCATCACCCGCAGCCTGCTGCAATATTCGCGCCCCGGCGATTACGAGACGGCGCCTGTGTGGCAGCACCTTAACCCCATCATCGAGGAGAGCCTGACGCTGGTGCGCTCCGCCCTGCGCCAGCAGCAGGTGGAGCTGGTGGCCGATCTCAAGGCCCAGCAGCCCATCGAGGCGGATCGCCAGCAGCTGTTGCAGGTGCTGATAAACCTTCTGGTCAACGCCAGCCACGCGCTGGGGGAGCAGGGGGAGATCCGGGTCGAGAGCCGCGACTGGGTCGATGAACTGGGTCAGCTGCGCGGGGCAGAAGTGCGGGTGATCGATAACGGCAGCGGCATCGAGGCGGCCATTATCGACAAGATCTTCGACCCCTTCTTCACCACCCGCGCCACCGGCACCGGTCTGGGGCTGGCCCTGAGCCACCGCATCATCAGTCGCTGGGGCGGAGAGCTCTTGGTGGACTCCACCCCGGGGCAGGGGAGCTGCTTTACCGTGCGGCTGCGCAGCCACGCCCTGCTGCCCAGCGGCAGCGAGCCTGCGAAACTGGAAGGGTGGCGCATCGCCCTCAATGCCGAGGGGCGTGAGACAAGCGATTGATGCTGTTATAAAAAGGTCCGTGATAAAAACAGCCCGTCAACATGGTTGGCGGGCTGTTTTGTCGGTGGGTGAGTGGTTATTTACTGCGGACTCCACACCAGCTTGCCGCTCTGGGTCAGGTCATAGCCGCCGAGGCGGGCCGCCAGCTCGCGCCCCTCGGGGGATTGCAGCCAGCCGATCAGCTGTTGCAGCAGGGTACGAAAGAAGACCCCCTGCGGCATCACCAGATCGAAGCACTCCTGCGACAAGGGCATAAAGCCGAGACCAAACTCGGTGGCGGTGCTCTGGGCGCCGGGCCCGACATCCGCATCGCCACGGCTGATGGCAGCGGCCAGCTCCCGCTCGCTGTTGACCTCGAGGATCCGCTCCAGCCGGGTCAGCGACTCCCCTTGCGTTTGCAGCCACTCCTGCAGGGCGCGCTGGCTGCCGGCCCCCTCCTGACGCATGGCCCAGCGCCAGTCGAGTGCCTCTTTCGCCTCCTTGGGTTGCAGCCCCTGGCGCAGCACCAGCCCCTGCACCCGCCTGAATCCATGAACGATCACCCATTGTCGGTGGCCCTGATACTGCTGCACCAGCGCCGGGTGGCGCAGGTGCGCCTCCTCGGCCTGCCCCCAGTGGATGGCGCACAGATCCACATGGCCGCGCGCCAGCATCGCCAGCCCCTGACGGGTGCCGCACGGGGTGTAGCCCACCAGTGCCTGGGTGCCGAGCTGCTGGGCCAAGCGGCTGCTGGCGTAGTGCAGCAGCACGTCGTCCGAGCCTGCCAGCAGCAGCCGGTCGTTCATCACCCCCTCGTGGCAACTGCCGAGCAGCCAGCGGTCGAGCAGGGAACGGGGAAACAGCCACTTGCCGGTCGCCTTGGTGGCGGGGATGCGCGCCTCGTTGGCGAGCTGGTAGACCTTCTTCTCGTTGAGATCGAGGTATTCCGCCACCTGCTTCACGTTCATAAACTCATTCATGGCTTAGTCCCGCATCCCGCGACCGGCCGGACTGGGCGCCAGCACCGGCGGCTTCTCGTCCAGCACCATATGGTCGTGACCGCTAAATACCTCGAAGTGGCGCCCCTTGGCGCGGGCAATCATGGTGATGCCGAGCTGGCGGGCCAGATCCAGCCCCATCTGGGTGACGCCGGAGCGCGACAGCAGCACCGGAATGCCCATCTGCGCCACCTTGATCACCATCTCCGAGGTGAGCCGCCCGGTGGTGTAGAAGATCTTGTCGTGGCCAGCCTCGCCGCGTATCCAGAGCTCGCCCGCTAGGGTATCCACCGCATTGTGGCGCCCCACATCCTCGACAAAGGAGAGGATTTCGCTGCCGCGACAGATGGCGCAGCCATGGACGGCACCGGCCATCTTGTAGGTTTCGTTATGGGCCGACAGCGCCTTGAGCAGGGCGTAGAGGGTGCTCTGTTTAAGCTCGGGCGCCGCCAAGACCACCCCTTCGAGCTTCTTCATCACGCTGCCATACATGGTGCCCTGACCGCAGCCGGATGTGACCGTCTTCTTCTCCAGAGACTGGTCGAGATCGGCGGCCTGCTGGCTGCTCACCACGGCGGCGGCCTCGCTCTCCCAGTCGACAATCACCGACTCGATGGCCGAGATATCCTCGATAAAGCCCTGATTTTTCAGATAACCCAGCACCAGCGCCTCGGGGCGGGCCCCCAGCGTCATCAGGGTTACGATCTCCTTCCAGTTGAGGTAGACCGTCAGTGGCCGCTCACAGGCGATTTGGCGGGTGTTCATTGTGCCCTGTTCATCCATCACCTCGACGGCCATGGTGAGCTGGGCGGCAGCATTGCTTTTGATAAAGGTCGGTGTCATGGGCCCCTCGCGACCGGTTGCCGGGATCTAAGGGGATATAGCAAGTTTTGTTCCAAAAACCTCAAGGGGTATGAACAATAAAGTGATACTTATAGTCTGTAGACTCATAGTCATCAATTTATTTAGGATTAATTCAATTAATAATTTGGCAATAGCAATGGACTATCTCAAGCTTATAGGTAATGAAGTAAAAAGACGGCGAATCGCTAGTGGATTATCTCAGGAGGATCTAGCATCACTATCAGGTTTACATAGGACTTATATAGGAAGTGTAGAAAGAGGAGAGAGGAATATCTCACTTCAAAATATCATATCAATATCTATTGCACTAAAATGTAAACCCAGTCAGCTTTTTGTTGGCATTGATCAGGAAATTAGCAATGGCTCTATGTAAAAAAGAATTACCAGTTCGTGGAAAATATAAAAATATATCGGAGAAAAAATGTTATCTGATGGAAGGTCATGAGGGGCCCTGTTCAGAGTTTCCTTACCTTGAGGCTCTTAAAGTAGCCTATCCACGAGTGGCAAATAAGATTGTAAGAGATGCTACTAAAACTACAGGTGCTTCTTGGAAAAGTGATGATGCGGGTCCAAATCGCATCGACAGGTGGGTAATGCTTGAAAGCGATGAGGTTTTAGCTAGTTATGGTCTCAATATGAAGGCTTTAAAGCCATCAGTTGTTGCGAAACTAAGAGAAAAAGCTGCAACCTACGATGATTGCATGGATGTGGCTGCAAAGTTAACATGGTTAGTATACCAGATGCCAGATGCACCTGATTGTGAACAAAAATTTCGCACATATCTTGAGAAGCGCTTCGGTGATATGGGTTTTGGTTCAACAACTTGTATTGTATGTAGGCAGCCTCTTAGCTTTTCCCTCTTTGAAAAAGCTAAAAGAGGAAAGGCTGAGATAGAAACAGCACATAGCAATCCTCGTGAGCATAGTCAGGATAATGTCGGTTTTGCCCACCGTGAGTGTAATATCGCTCAAGGAAATAAAACACTGGATGAATTTTATCAGTGGGCAAGAGATATCTTGTCTCGTGTAGAGGCTGAGTAACTTTACAGTTCTACCATGGACTCTTCAAATTGAGAGAGCAAACTTAAAAGTCTTGCTCTTTCTTTAAGTGATAGGGTAAAAGCATCTACAGATTCAATGAATTCTTGGCTTTTTTGTTTTGGTATAGGTAGCTTGACTTCTTTAATTCTGCTGCCTAGAGCGCCTAGTGTTGATTGTATAAATACTAGACTTCTAATATCTCTCTGAACACTATTTAGGCTTAAAAGATATAATAGTTCAAAAGCATTAAATGGAGCACTTTCAGAGACATTAATAATGCGTAGGTGGCTTTGTGCTATGCATTTATAATTGGTCTCGTGAAGGATTGCGCAGCGTCCGATTCGATATCTACCATCAACAACCATCAAAATACTACCAGGTTTTAGTCCTTGTTCTAATTGCAAAGACTCATATATATCATTTGCCACAGATTTAGTTGGATCAATAGATACTTCAAAATTAGATATATCCGATGTCCTAACAAATGGAACATCGCCTGTACCATAAGCTTCAGATCCGACTTCATGTCCTTTACGTATACTAATCCATCCTTTCGAAATCATTTCATCAAAAGAGATTATTTGGGCATTGAATTTTTCAGCATCATTTTTAAGCAAAATATCAGTCTTTCTATCGTAGTATCTTGGCACTAAATAGTGTTTTTTAGTTACTTCAGAGCTAAACCAAAAGGAGTGTTCTATATTTTGCCAGTCTTCAGCAATCGCTAAGAAGTCATCAGGGTATGGTGTTCCATCTACTCGTGTATTTCGTCCACGTCTGTCATGTCCACAATTTAATGCGACAGCAATCTTTACGTGACTATTAATTGGATTCTCACATTTTTTAAAAAATAAAATGTTAGTTTTTGTGTCCGTGCCTGGTTGGAAGGATGTCCTTGGGCAGTCGATTAATGCGAAAATTTCACCATTATTTCTTAAATAGTCCATGATGTGGCCAGAGCGTGAGTTACCAAAGATGCCCTCAGGGAGCACAATTCCCATAATGCCATTTGGTTTTAGTAATTTTACGCAAAGTTCAATAAATAGTGTCTGAGGATCTTCAGCCCCCTTAAGAGTGCTGGTTTTAATCCATTTGTTTTCTTCTTTTGACATCTCCCAATTAAATCCAAGCTCATACTGTTCAAGGATGCTCTGATCCTTTATTTGTATTTTGGCTCCGAATGGTGGATTGGTAAGAACATAGTCAGCGTTAAAAATATCAGCATGTAATGTGTGTGCTTTAAGTAACCCAATATCTAATGAGTTAGCATTAAATATTTTTGACTTTTCAGATGACACTAACTGGGTTAACGCGGAGGACAGGACATATAAGTCACTATCTTTGTCTATACCAGTAAGATATCCATGTTCTAGATTGTTTTCATCCCAATATGCAGCAGTCTCAATTAAGAAGCCACCAGTACCACAGGCTGGGTCAATAACTTTGGCGCCAGGCTCAGGTGCCAGAATAGAGACCATGCATCTAACAATACTTTTAGGCGTGAAAAACTGCCCCTTATCCCCCCTCAGATTTGGACCTATTAACGCTTGAAATGCGTCGCCAAGTAAATGGGACTTTGCCATATGGAGATTGAGATTAGAGATGGCACCAAGTCCATATCTAAGGGAGAGATCGTCAAGGTGGAATTTTTCGTCTTTGCCAAAGATGGAAGAATACTGTTCCATCAGTATTGGTAATAGCGTTGAGTTGGCTCCACCATTCCCATTCAAAAAATCATCTACAATGCTCTGATATTTTGGCTCACGACTCTTACAAAGAGCTACTAGCAACAATCTGGATAAGTCCCCTATTATCCGTTCCGCTCGGCTCGCATTACTATTTGAGTAAAGATAATAATATAGTTTTTTAAAAGCATCAAAATAGTCGGTAGAGCCAGTTACGTTCATCTCGAGTTCATTCATGGTATTGGTTTTCATTAGTGATAGTTTTGAATACTATACGTATCAAACCACAACGTGTCAATGCGCTGTGAGCTTGTAATGTCTATACGATAAATGTAAATACAGGTAGTTAAAATCGACTTGTCTTCTGTTTGTATGATGTATCTGTTAGCTAACTCATTGGCCATAAGTACTGCCTTGGCCCCGCTCTTGCTATGTCTTATCCCATTGATGGCCGTAGCCGCCATAAATCTCCTGCCGTGATCCGCCCCGAATGGGGTGAATCACGGGGGAGGGCGGCCCGGCAGAGACCTTTTGATGGGAGCCGTGACAGTGCAAGAGACAACCAAACCCCTCTCCCCGCAGCGCTGGCTGCAACTGGAGTTAAAGGCCATCGACAGCCAGGTTGGCCGCTGGCAGAGCCGCCGTTTCGAGATTGCGGCGCTCCACCCCGCCGAACCGGAGGCTGCCGGTGCCTTGCCCCTTACCCTGTTTCGCGATGAGCGGGGGGATTATCGCTTCAATTTGAGCTCCGGTTCGCCCCGCCTCTTTGTCACCGGAAGCCGCGTAGACAGCGGCTTTGTGGCCGATGGCCTCACCCTGAGCCAGACCGTGGCCGCTGCCTATATGGATGGCGAGCGGCAGGTGCTCTCCTGCCCGCTGCCCGAGGCGCTGCAAGCCTGGGTGGAGGCCTTTATCGGCCGCCACGGCGAGCTGCTGGAGGCCCGCCGCAAGGGCAAGAAGGGCAAGGGACGGGCGCAGGATCAGCTTGGTGTCGATACGGTAGATCAAGCCAGTTGTGGCGCCGTGAAAGCCACTGGCCCCGATGGCCGTGAGCGTGGCAGTGACGCCGGAACCTGTGCCGTAAACAAGGCCGGAAACAGCGCCCATGAGTGAGTTCCTTAAGCGCTGGTCGTCTCGCAAGAGTGAGGCGCGCAAGCATCAGGTATTGCAGCCACGGGCAGAGGGTATCCCCGAGGCTGTTGCCGCCCCCATAGAAGGTAGTGGTGAAGGTAAAATCTCAGATACTGCGCTGGATAGCCCCGTAGTCAGCACTGACAAGGGGAGCTGTGAACCTCTTGCCGCTGAGGGGGCCGAGAGTGGCGAGCCGCCGCTAACAACAGCCCCGCCGGGCAAGGCCAAACTCCCCGACAAGGAGGCGCTGCGGGCCATGTTTCGCAGCCACAAGCCGGATGGGCTCGACGACTACACCCAGGATTTCAGCCAGCCCGAATTGTTGCCTGCGGCCCTGACCGCCGGGCTGCGCAACTGGCTGGTGGATCAGGTGACTGCCCCTGACAGCGAATCGGCCAATCCGGCCAGCGGATCTGCTGAACCGCTGGCGGTTGCCAGCGAACCTGCCGCCGACGAGCTGGCTGATAACCATTCTCAAACCCCCACTGACGATCGGGACATTTTGGTTTCCTGTGGTGGACAAAATGTCCCAACCAAAGGTGGGGGAATGGAACCCTCAGGATCCTGACTCCCTGTCAGTCACTTTTTTTCTGGGGGAGTTGGCTCGCCTCTTGCTCTCTCGGCTTACCAACAAGCGCCCATCCCATGAGGTGGCGCGCACAGGAGCGTATGTGAGCACTGAACAAACATTGCCAAATCTGGCCCCAAATCTAGCCTCCAATCTTGCCCATGGGGCGGGGGCGGCCGAGCATAACGCGCGCGCTCGCGCCTATGCCCTGCAGCATACGGTCAAGACCGACAACCTGATCCCGGCCACTGTCTCTTACCAGAGTCAGGGGCGCCTGCTGCTGGTCGGCCCGGAAGATCGTATTCGCCGCGCCGCCAGCCTGCTGCCCGCCGGGGTGAAGCCCACCCTGCTGGTGACCGAAGCGGTCCACGATGCCGAGGCGGCCGATCTCGAAACCATTTTCGATGCCACCGTATCCCTCGCGGCCCTGACCCTGCGCGAGCCGAGCCTGACAGGGTATCTGGGGCAGTTCCAGCTCACCGGCCTCAATGGTCAGGGTGAGCGGGTTAATCTGGCGGCGCTTTGCTTTCCACAACAAACGGTTGTTGGTAGCGAACCGCGCTTCGATCTGGTGGCCGATCTAGGCCGCGCCCCGCTCTTTGCGCTGGAGCGCCCGCCGGTCGGTTATCTGCATCTTGCCGATGACCAAGGGCTGGCCGAACGGCTCACCGAGCTCTGTGCGCTGACCGGTATCTTCGACAAGCCGCGCTATTTTCGTCTCGACCCCGAGGCCTGCGCCTTTACCGCCCGCGGCGTGCCCGGTTGCAGCCGCTGTCTCGATGTCTGCCCGACCGATGCCCTCAAGCCCATCAATGGTCGCATCCAGATCGATCCCCATCTCTGTCAGGGCTTTGGCAGCTGCGCCTCTGCCTGTCCGACCGGGGCGATTGCCTATCACCAGCCCGATGCCAACACCTGCGGCGACTACCTGTTCCGATTGCTCAAGCATTACCGGGAGGCGGGCGGCGAAGCGCCCCAGTTGCTGATCGCCGGTGAAAGCGAGCGCGAATGGGTGGAAGCCGAACTCACCCGCCTGCCTGCTAACTGGCTGCCGATCTGGGTGGAGGAGAGTGCGAGTTTAGGCATCGAGAGCTGGTTTACTGCCCTCGCCTATGGCGCCAGTGCGGTGCGCATTGCGCTGGGTGATGATGCTCCCGCAAGTGTGCGGGCATTGGTTGAACGGGAGCTGGCGAGCGCCGCCGTGCTGCTGGCGGGCGCCGGTCTCTCTGCCGATCGCATCGCCCTGTTTAACCCGGATGCCGAACAAGATAAGCCGATCTCCGGTGAACCAGCCCTTGCCCTGCTGGAGAAGCCGCTGAAAGGAGATAAGCGGGAAAACCTGTTTGCCGCCTTCGATGCCCTCTGGCAGGCCAGCGAAGGGAACCGCGAGCCGCTGGCGGTGCCTCACGGCGCCCCATACGGCAGAGTGGAATTGAAAGAAGCTGACTGCACCCTCTGCATGGGCTGCGTGGCGGTCTGCCCGAGCCGCGCCCTGCATGCGGTTGGGCACACGCCAGGCCTTAACTTTATCGAGCAGGATTGCATCCAGTGCGGCATGTGCGAAAAGGCGTGCCCCGAGCAGGCCATTGTACTGGTGCCTCGCCTGCAACCTGTGCCCGAGGCGCGCCGCGCCGTGCAGAGCCTGAAAGCCGAAGAGGCCGCCTGCTGCATTCGCTGCGGCAAGCCGTTCGCGCCCGCCTCGATGATCCGCCGCATCCAGCAAAAACTGGCCGGTCACTCCCACTTCCAGAACGAGGCCGCCCAGCGGCTGCTGATGTGCGAGGACTGTCGGGTCAAGGATGTGTTTGCGGCGCTGGCGGCGGATCCTGCCGCCCAGCTCAAGGTATGAGGGGCCAGTGATGAGTGAACAACATAACGAAAAGGCTGGCGAACTGACCATGACCGAACTGGAACAGAGCAGCGCCGATCTCTACGCCCTGCTGGCGAGCCTCTGGCGCGCCGCTCCCCGTGGCGAACAGCTCGCCTGGCTGCAAGGCCTGCAGGCTATGCCGGGCCCCTTTGCCAGAGGGTTGGGGCTGGTGCAGCTGGCGGCCAGTAGCCACCACGAAAACGAGCTTGCCGAGGAGTATCAGGATCTCTTTATCGGGCTGGGGCGCGGAGAGATAGTGCCGTTTGCCTCCTGGTATCTCACCGGCTCTTTGATGGAGCTGCCGCTGGCAGTGCTGCGCGCAGATCTGCAGTCCCTCGGTTTCGAGCGCCAGAGCGGAGTGTGCGAGCCGGAAGATCATCTCGCCGCCCTCTGTGAGGTGATGGCGGTGTTGATTGCCGAGCAGCATCCGGAGCGCAACCGCTTCTATGAGCGCCACCTTGCCCCCTGGGTACTCGCCTGCTGCCGCGATCAGCAACAGGCGAAAGGGGGCAGCTTCTACCGGGCGGTCGGCGCCCTTGCCGAAGATTTCTTCAAGCTGGAAAACGAATTGCGCCTGCCGTTTGGCGCCTGCGTGGTGCCGGGCTGAACGCCCTATCCACCCACAACAAACGAGCAGACGAGATATCCCATTGGACGCGAAGCTGGCGCGCAGGCGCCGGCAAGAACAACAACAGAGGTCACAAGAATGAGCGATGAACAGCTGAAAGACCCGTCCCGCCGCAATCTGATCAAGGGAGTTGGCGTGGTCGCCACCATAGGCGTATTGGCCGGTGCCACCGGTCGGGTGGTGGGCAAAGAGGTGCTGACCCACGACACCGAGCCTGACAAGGGCTATCGGGAGACCCCCCATGTTCACGACTTTTATCGCACCCTGCGCGGCACCGACTGAGCCGGATCAGTGAAGGAGAACTCATGAAACTGACAAAACGTGCCGAGCAGCCCCAAGTGGGCGAGCAGGGCAATGAGGCCATTCGCGGTCAGGGGCTGACCCGCCGCGCCTTTATGGTCAACTCGGGTCTGGTAGCCGGTGGCGCTGTGGCCGCCGGTTGGCTGGCCCCTGCCATGATGCAGCGGGCCGAGGCCAAAACTGTGGCGGCCGGGGTGCCGGTCGAGGTGAAGCGTACCATCTGTTCCCACTGCTCGGTGGGCTGTGGCGTCTATGCCGAGGTGCAAAACGGCGTCTGGACCGGTCAGGAGCCGGCCTTTGATCACCCCTTCAACCTTGGCGGCCATTGCGCCAAGGGGGCGGCCCTGCGCGAGCACGGCCACGGTGAGCGTCGCCTCAAGTACCCGATGAAGCTGGTGGGTGGCAAGTGGCAGCGCATCAGCTGGGATCAGGCCATCGAAGAGGTGGGCAACGAAGTGCTGCGCCTGCGCAAGGAGTCCGGCCCCGACAGCGTCTACTGGCTCGGCTCCGCCAAGCACTCCAACGAGCAGGCCTACCTGTTTCGCAAGATGGCGTCCTTGTGGGGCACCAACAACGTGGATCATCAGGCGCGCATCTGCCACTCCACCACGGTCGCTGGCGTCGCCAACACCTGGGGCTACGGTGCCATGACCAACAGCCTGAACGACATGCACAACAGTAAGTCGATCATGTTTATCGGCTCCAACCCGGCGGAGGCCCACCCGGTCGCCATGCAGCACATCCTGCTGGCGAAAGAGCGCAACGGCTGCAAGATCCTGGTGGTCGACCCGCGCCGCACCCGCACCGCCGCCAAGGCGGACATGTACCTCTCCCTGCGCCCAGGCACCGACGTCGCCTTTATCTGGGGCATGCTCTGGCACATCTTCAAGAACGGCTGGGAAGACAAGGAGTTCATCCGCACCCGCGTCTACGGCATGGACGAGGTGCACAAAGAGGTGGCGCGCTGGACTCCGGCGGAAGTGGAGCGGGTGACCGGCCTCAATGAACAGCAGGTCTATGGCGCCGCCAAGCTGCTGGCCGACAACCGCCCCGGCTGCGTGGTCTGGTGTATGGGCGGTACCCAGCACACCACAGGCAACAACAACACCCGTGCTTACTGCATCCTCGAACTGGCCCTCGGCAACGTGGGCAAGAGCGGAGCGGGTACCAACATCTTCCGTGGCCACGACAACGTACAGGGGGCCACCGACTTTGGCGTCACCTCAGACTCCCTGCCCGGCTACTACGGGCTGGAAGAGGGCTCCTGGAAGCACTGGGCCCGGGTGTGGGACGTCGATTACGAGTGGATCAAGGCACGTTTTGACAACAAGGCCTACAACGGCAAGCTGCCGATGAACAACAACGGCATTCCGGTCTCCCGCTGGGTGGACGGGGTGCTGGAGAACGCCGATCTGATCGAGCAGGGCTCCAACATCCGCGCCATGTTCTACTGGGGCCATGCGGTCAACTCCCAGACCCGCGGCCCGGAAATGAAGAAGGCGATGCAAAAGCTCGACATGATGGTGATTGTCGACCCGTATCCCACCGTTGCCTCAGTGATGAACGATCGCACCGACGGCGTCTACCTGCTGCCGGCCACCACCCAGTTCGAAACCTATGGTTCCGTCACCGCCACCAACCGCTCCATGCAGTGGCGCGATAAGGTGATTGAGCCTCTGTTCGAATCCAAGGTCGATCACGAGATCATGTATCTGCTAAGCAAGAAGCTTGGCTTTGCCGACCAGCTGTTCAAGCACATCAAGGTAGAGAACAATCAGCCACTCTTGGAAGACATCACCCGCGAATACAACCGCGGCATGTGGAGCGTGGGCTACACCGGCCAGAGCCCGGAGCGGCTCAAGGCGCACCAGCAGAACTGGCACACCTTCCACAAGACCAACCTCAAGGCCGAAGGCGGCCCGGTCAGTGGCGAAGTGTACGGTCTGCCCTGGCCCTGCTGGGGCACCCCGGAGATGAAACATCCCGGCAGCCACATCCTCTACGACACCAGCATTCCGGTCTCGGAAGGGGGCGGCGGTTTCCGCGCCCGCTTCGGCATCGAGTATCAGGGTGTCTCGCTGCTCGCCGAAGACTCCTGGCCGAAGGGGAGCGAGGTGGAAGATGGCTATCCCGAGATCACTGCCGACTTGATGAAGCAGCTCGGCTGGTGGGATGAGCTGACCGAGGCCGAGAAGAAAGAGGCCGAGGGCAAGAACTGGAAGACCGATCTCTCTGGCGGCATTCAGCGCGTCGCCATCAAGCACGGCTTTGTGCCCTACGGTAACGCCAAGGCGCGCTGCGTAGTGTGGACCTTCCCGGATCAGGTGCCCAAGCACCGCGAGCCGCTCTACACCCCGCGCCGGGATCTGCTGGCCGACTACGCCACCTGGCCTGATTCGAAGAGCCTGTGGCGCCTGCC
>NZ_CAWLMI010000058.1:0-26451 GCF_963862045.1 Aeromonas sp. 159
CTACGGCTCGGTCAGCGTCGCCACCTTTGCGGTCGGGGTGAACTGGCTCACCGAACGGGGCATCAGCTTTGAATCCCAGCTCTCCATCTTCCTCGCGGTGATGGAGATCCCGGCCATTCTGGTGGGCATAGTGCTGGCCCGCGGCATCAGTCGCGAGACCCGCTGGCGCATGCTGGCCCACGAGACCTTCCTCGGCAAAGGGGTAACTCTGCTGCTCGGCGGTATGGCCATCGGCTATCTGGCCGGGCCGGATGGAATTGCTCCGCTCAAACCGCTGTTTGTCGACCTGTTCAAGGGAGCGCTGGCGCTGTTCCTGCTGGAGATGGGCCTGATCGTCGCCCGTCAGTGTCAGGATCTGCGCCGCCACGGCCTGTTCCTGCTCGGCTTCGCCCTGTTGATGCCGCTCGCTTCAGCGGGACTGGGGCTGGCAGCTGGCCAGCTGATGGGGCTCTCCCTCGGCGGCCTGACCCTGCTGGCCACCCTGGCGGCGAGCGCCTCCTATATTGCCGTGCCGGCCACCATGCGCATCGCCGTGCCTCAGGCCAACCCGGGGCTGTCCCTCAGCGCCGTACTGGGGGTCACCTTCCCGTTCAACATCATGCTGGGGATCCCGCTCTACCACAGCTGGGCCCGCCACTTCACGGAGTAGCCACATGCAGACCGAGACCCGCACCCTGCTGACCGTCATCACGGAAGCCAATCTGGAGCCTACCCTGCTGCGCACCCTCACCCGTGAGGGGCTGCGCGGCTACACCATCACAGATGCCCGCGGTCGGGGCGATCATGGTGAGCGCAACGCCAGCTGGAGCGAGAGCGGCAACATCCGGCTGGAGGCGATCTGCAGCCGGGAGCAGGCGGAGCGGCTGCTGGCCCACCTGCAGAGTCGCTACTACCCCGATTACGCCATGATCGCCTTTCTGCAGCCGGTCGAAATCGTGCGACCCGAGAAATTCTGAGCCGGCTTGCCGGCTCTTTTTGCCCACCAAAAGCAAACGTTTAACAGCAAGGAACCAGAAAAAATGAACACCGCTCCCCTGATCGGCCTGGTAATGGGCTCCGACTCCGACTGGCCAGTGCTGCAGGCTGCCGCCCGTATCCTCAAGGAGCACGGCGTGCCCTACGAGGCGCAGGTGGTCTCGGCCCATCGCACCCCGGATCTGCTGTTCGAGTATGCCGCCACTGCCCGCGAGCGCGGCCTGCGCGCCATCATCGCCGGAGCAGGTGGCGCCGCTCACCTGCCGGGTATGGTCGCCGCCAAGACCACATTGCCGGTGCTGGGGGTGCCTATCCCCTCCCGCCATCTCAAGGGGATGGACTCCCTGCTCTCCATCGTTCAGATGCCCAAAGGGGTGCCGGTCGCCACCTTCGCCATCGGCGAGGCGGGGGCTGCCAACGCCGCACTGTTTGCGGTCTCTCTGCTCTCCGTTGCACAAGACGGCGACGCCCCCCGCTACCGGCAGCAGCTCGACGACTTCCGCACCCACGAGCGAGATCGGGTGCTGGCACTGCAACTGGAGGAGCCGACATGATCCTGCCTCCCGCCACCCTGGGCATGCTCGGTGGCGGCCAGCTTGGCCGCTACTTCGTGATGGCCGCCCACCGCCTCGGCTACAAGGTGGTGGTGCTGGATCCCGACCCGGCCAGCATCGCCGGTGCCGCCGCCGATCACCATATTGTCGCCCCCTATGACGACACTGGGGCACTGGTCGAGTTGGCCAGCCGCTGCGAAGCCATTACCTGCGAGTTCGAGAACGTGCCCGCCGCCACCCTCGCGCTGCTCGAACAACAAAAGCCGGTACGCCCGGGCGCCAGCGCGGTGCGCATCTGTCAGGATCGCCGTGAAGAGAAAGCCTTTCTGCGCGGAGCAAACATCCCGATCGCCCCCTATCTGGCGCTACTGCCGGAAGAGCCTATCCCCGCACAGGCCAGCGAACTCTTGCCCGTCATCCTCAAGACTGCCCGCGAAGGGTACGACGGCAAGGGGCAGTGGCAAGTGAACAATCTGGATGAGCTGGCGACGGCGCTGGCAGCCAGTGGTGTGCCCTGCGTGCTGGAAAAACGGCTGGCACTGGAGGGGGAGTTTGCCCTGACCCTGGCGCGCAGCCCGAGTGGTGCCATCAGCGCCCTGCCGCTGGTGCAGAACTGGCACAGCGGCGGCATCCTCGATCAGACTCGCTCCCCGGCCAATGTGCCGGTGCTGGAGAGCGAAGCCAAAGGGATCGCTGAGCGACTGATTGCCGCCCTCGATTACGTCGGGGTGCTGACGGTGGAATTCTTTCTGGTGGAGGGGAGGCTATTGGTCAACGAGCTGGCGCCCCGCCCCCATAACTCGGGTCACCCCAGCCTCGACAACGCCGCATGCAGCCAGTTCGAGTTGCAGGTAAGGGCCCTGTGCGATCTGCCGCTGCCAGAGCAGATCGCCGTGCGCCCCGCCCTGTTAATCAACCTGCTGGGAGATCTCTGGCAGAACGGCACACCCGACTGGGCTGCCCTGCTGGCGCAGCCCGGCCTGCATCTGCACCTCTATGGCAAGGGCGAACCCCGCCTCTGCCGCAAGATGGGCCATATCACGGTAACCGGTGACGACTGGTCAACGGTGGAGGAAAGCTGCCGCAAGGCCCGCCAGCTGCTGGGGC
Source organism: Aeromonas sp. 159 (assembly GCF_963862045.1). Classification (NCBI taxonomy): domain Bacteria; kingdom Pseudomonadati; phylum Pseudomonadota; class Gammaproteobacteria; order Aeromonadales; family Aeromonadaceae; genus Aeromonas; species Aeromonas sp. 159. The sequence continues at coordinate 2,637 of NZ_CAWLMI010000058.1, forward strand.
TAGCGCCGCGCTGATCGACCATCGGAAATGCAAAGACCCGGGCATGGCCCGGGTCTCTGTTTTTGCTTGCTGTGGCAGGGAGCCTTGTCAGGCCCGTTCGGTGGTCAGCGCCACGGGAGCCGGCAGACGGATAGTGAGGGAGAGCACCAGCGCCACCACCAGCAACACCAGGATCAGGTGGAAGGTCGCCATAAAGCCGCCAAACAGGGAGGCCACGATAGAGCCGATGATGCTGCCCAGACCAAAGCCCAGATAGATGACGCCGTAGTTCTTGGTCAGGTTGTTGAGACCGAAGAAGTCGCTCACCAGCGAGGGGTAGACGGTGATGGTGCCGCCGAAGCTGAACGCCACACAGGCGACCGCCACGAAGAACAGGTTGGCATTGAGCGGCACGAACAGCAGCAGCGCCATGCCCGCCAGGGTAATCAGCTGAGCGATGGTGATGACCCGGATGCGGGACATCTTGTCAGAGAGGATACCCAGCACCAGACGGCCACCCAGGTTGGCCATGGCGATGATGGCGACGGCATTGGCGGCGACCACGGCTGGCAGACCCACCATCTTCTCGCCGATATCCTTGGCCACGCCGATGACGTAGAGGCCGCTCATGCAGGCGGTGAGGAACATCAGCGCCAGCATCCAGTACTGCGGCTTGCGCATCGCCTCGGCCAGAGTGAAGTCACGGCTCTCGCTCTGCTGTACGGAAGCTGCCTGCTTGGGCGCATCCTTCATCAGCATACCGCCCACCAGCACCATGGACATCGCAATCAAGCCCCACAGCTGGAAGGTGGTCTCAAGGCCGGAGCTGGAGAGCAGCAGCAGGTTGATGTATTTGAAACCGAGACTGCCGAGACCATAGGCCCCGATAGAGCAGGCGGAGATGAGCCCCTTGCGCTCCGGGAACCACTTCACGCAGTTGGAGAGAGTCATCAGGTAGCCGGTACCGTCGGCAAAACCGACCAGAATGCCCGCACAGAGGTAGAGCATCGCCAGATTGCTGGCATGGGCGGTGAGGAAGAAGCCGATGCCGAGCAGCACACCGGCGCCCAGGGTCACGTTGCGCACCCCGAATCGCTCCTGCAACTTGCCCGCCATGGAGGAGGCGACCGCCAGCGAGAGGCTGAGCAGGCCGAAGGCAAAGGCCACCTGACTCACCGGCTCGTCCAGCTTGTCGGAGAGCTGGGCGTTGAACAGGCTCCAGGTGTAGACAGAACCCAGTGCGAACTGGGTGATGATGGTACCGATCAGTGTCAGGTACCGGGTGCGATTCATCTCTTTGGTCATGATGCGTCTCGGTCGATGGCCTTAAGGAAATTGAGGCCACTATAGGCAAGACGCAGTTCGCGCCGATCGATTAAGGCATGAAATGCAGATCGGCGGGAATGAATGACAATCAGAGCCGCATCAGCTGACGGAACGCCTTGATGTTGCTGCGACTGACCGGCACCTCGAACGGCAGATCATGGAGCCGGATGAGATAGGTGCTGTTAAACCAGGGGACGATTTCGCGGATCTTGTTGATGTTGACGCAGTAGGAGCGGTGGCAACGGAAGAACCCCTCGGCAGGCAGCCGGCTGACAAATTCGCTGATGGTCATGGTCATCACGTAGCGGTCATCGCGGGTGTAGACATAGGTGAGCTTCTCGTCGGCTTCCGCGTAGTAGATCTGCTCGCAGGGGGTGACGATGATGCGCTCCCCCTTCACCAGATTGACGGTGCGATTGTGCGGGCTGCTCCCCTCACCGCTCGCCTCCCCCGTGGAGGCTGGCTGCGACTTGCCCGCATGCTCGAGCTTTTGCAGCAGATTGATGATGCGGGGCTCGTTGTAGGGCTTGAGGATGTAGTCGAACGCCTCCAGCTCGAACGCTTCCACCGCAAACTCCTTGTAGGCGGTGACGAAGACAATGTGGGGCGGATGGCTCGACTTGTGCAGGTTCTTGGCCAGCAGCAGGCCATCGATGGAGGGGATCTGGATATCCAGAAACACCACATCCACCTCGTGATCCTGCAGGTATTTGAACGCCTCCAGCCCATCTTCGAAGCTCGCCACTATCTCGATCTGGCTGTGCTGGTTCACCAGATAGATGAGCTCCTCGCGGGCCAGATATTCATCTTCGACAATAATGGCTTTCAGCATGGCATCGACTCCTGATCCGGCAGATAGAAACTCACTTCGGTACCCGGCTCCAGCCGCTTGAGGTGCAGGCCGTCACCATAGAGCAGCTTGACCCGCTGATGCACGTTCATCAGGCCGATGCTGCGGCTCTCCACCCGACCAGCGGCCACCCCGTCGATCACCGCCTGACTGATGCCGTAACCGGTATCCCGCACCGACACCCGGATGCCGCCTGCCAGCTGTTTCACCTCGATGGTGACCCGGCCCGGCGCGCTGCGGGGCTGAATGCCGTGCAGGATGGCGTTTTCCACCAGCGGCTGCAACAGCAGGCTCGGCACCTGAATGTGCACATCGTCCACCTCGAACACCACCTCCAGCTTGTCGCCGAAGCGGGCCTGCTCGATGGCCACGTAGTCGCGCACCTGCTGCAGCTCCTCCTGAATGTCGATGAGTTCATCCCCCTTGTTGAGGTTGTAGCGCAGGTAGTCCGCCAGATTGGCAATAAGCTGGCGCGCCTGCTGGGGCCGGATGCGGATCAGCGACGAGATGGCGTTGAGGGCATTGAACAGGAAGTGCGGGTTGATCTTGCTCTGCAGCGCGGTGAACTCCGCCTTGCGGGTCATCTCCTTGAGCTGCTCGATGCGCGACACCTCCATCTGAGTGGAGATGAGTTGGGAGAGGCCCACCGCCATCTCCCGCAGCGAGCTGGTGATGCTGTGGGTGCGGCGGTAGTAGATCTTGAGGGTGCCGCTCACCGAGCCGTTTTCCCGCAGCGGAATAATGATGACCGAGTGGAAATCGGAGAGGTGATACTGGCGCAGATCGTTGTTGATGATGATCTGGTCGAGCAGCACCGCCTGCTGGGTCATGCCGCTGATGGCGTGGTGCTCATCCAGCTCGTAATAGTCCTTGCCCACCCCGACATAAGCCAGCACGTCATGGGTATCTGTGATGGCCACCGCATCGGCGCTGATGTCGCGCCGGATCACATCGCACACCTGACTGAGGGAGTGGCGATCGATGTTCTGGAAGAAGGGCAGCGTCTTGTTAGCGATATCGAGCGCCAGCTTGGCCTGCTTGGCGGCAATCAGCTCCTTCTCGTCATCCAGATCCTGCACCAGCTTGATGATAAGGCCGATGCAGAGCGCCCCGGCGATCATCGGATAGGCGATATGGCTGACGATCTCCACCCCGACTTCGTGGGGCTCGGTCAGCAGCCAGATCAGCAGCATAGTGAGCCCTTCGCAGAGCATCCCCGCCAGAATGCCGTAGAGCCAGAGCCGCGACTTGCGGCAGCGCAGGTGCAGCCAGGTGGCGAGCAGACCGGCAATGATGCTGGCGATAAGGCAAGGGATGGAGGTGTGACCATCCATATCGATGAGGTAGCGGTGCAGGCCGGAGATGACCCCGGCCGGAATGCCGACCCAGGGGCCAAACAGAATGCCGCCGGAGATGATGGCAATGATCCGCACGTTGATCAGCGCCCCCTCCACCGGAATGCCGGTGTAGGTACTGAACACCGCAAACAGGCCGAAGATGGAGGCCACCAGCACCAGCTCCGCCGGGGTGTGATCCCGCTTCTGGAACAGCCGCTGGAACGGCCGGGTGCGGGTCAGGAAGAAGAGGGTCATCAGCATCAGCGCTGCCCGCTCGAACACCGCCAACAACATCATCTGATTCTCAAGCATCTGCGCCCCCTTGCGGCAACCCGACCGATCACCCTAATCCTGACCAATAAATCGGGGCCGGATAAACCAGCCCCTGTGACATCAACAGTACTGACCGGCCACCCAGCCGGAGGACCAGGCCCACTGGAAGTTGTAGCCACCCAGCCAGCCTGTCACATCCACCACTTCGCCGATGAAGTAGAGGCCCGGTACCTTGCGCGCTTCCATGGTCTTGGAGGAGAGCTCGTTGGTATCGACGCCGCCCAGGGTCACTTCGGCGGTGCGATACCCCTCGGTGCCGTTGGGCAGGATCTGCCAGTCACCCAGCAGGTTGGCGATCGCCTCAAGTTCCCGCTCGTTGTACTGACGCATCGGCTTGCTGACCAGCTGGCCCAGCTCCACCAGCTTGTCGACGAAACGCTTGGGCAGCTCGCGCCCCAGCACGGTTTTCAGCTCCTGCGCGGGGTGCGCCTGCGCCCACTCGCGCAGGGCGGCCGGAATATCCAGCTCCGGCAGCAGGTTGATGTGGATCTTCTCGCCGGCATGCCAGTAGGAGGAGATCTGCAGGATAACTGGGCCGGAGAGGCCGCGATGGGTGAACAGCATCGCCTCCTTGAAGCGAGTGCCATCCTCGGCGGTCACCGCCACCGGCAGGCTGATGCCCGCCAGATCGGCAAACGCCTCTTTCTCCGCTTGATGGAGGGTAAAGGGCACCAGACCGGCGCGGGTCGGCAGCACGTTGAGGCCGAACTGCTCCGCCAGCTTGAAGCCATAAGGGGTTGCGCCCAGCTTGGGCATGGAGAGACCGCCGGTCGCCACCACCAGCGAGTGGCAGCCGATCTCACCCTTGCTGGTGGTCAACACAAACCCTTCGTCCTGCTTGCTGACGGTGAGGATCTCGGTCTGGAACTGCAGGGTCACCCCGGCCCAGTCACATTCGGTGAGCAGCACATCGACGATATCCTTGGCACTCTCGAGGCAGAACAGCTGCCCCAAAGTGCGCTCGTGATAGTTAACCCCGTGGCGATCCACCAGATCGATAAAGTCCTGCTGGGTGTAGCGAGCCAGCGCCGACTTGCTGAAGTGGGGATTCTCCGACAGGTAGGCGTGAGCGCCAGCCTGATGGTTGGTGAAGTTGCAGCGACCACCGCCACTGATGAGGATCTTGCGGCCCGGCTTCTTGGCGTTGTCGAGCACCAGCACGGAGCGGCCACGGTAGCCCGCCTGCGCCGCACACATCAATCCGGCCGCACCGGCCCCGATCACCACCACATCGACCTGCTTCATCATCACTCACTTATCAAAATAGAAACGGCACCTGGCCAGAACCGAGATTGCCTCTGGCTGACATCACAACGGTGACTGCCCACCAGAATAAACAACGGCCCTTAAAAGGGCCGTTATTGTACTGGCTGAACACTAAGTGTCCACGACTATCAGGCGTTGCTGTCCATGATGCTGGCCGGGGCGCCTTTGGCCAGTTCGGCCAGCTCCTTGTCGATGAAGTAGAGGCCTTTGCCATCTTCACCCACCAGACCCAGACGGTCGACGATGCTCTTGAACAGCTTCTCCTCTTCATGCTGCTCGGCCACATACCACTGCAGGAAATTGAAGGTGGAGTAGTCCTGGGTGGTGAAGGCCACGTGGGCCAGACCATTGATGCACTTGGTGATGTGGTACTCGTGCTCCAGGGTGGTACGGAACACGTCGCCCAGCGACTTGAACTCGTGGGGAGGGGCATCGATGGCACCCAGTTTTGGCATGGCACCGGTCTCGCTCACGTAGGTGAACAGACGCTCCATGTGCTGGCGCTCCTCGACCGCGTGCTGGCGCAGGAAGGTCGCCGCCCCTTCAAAGCCCTTGTCTTCGCACCAGGCGCTCATCTGCAGATAGAGATTGGAGGAGTAGAACTCCAGGTTAATCTGCTCGTTCAACTTCTCGATCATGGCTTGGGCCAGCATCTTGTTTCTCCTCAGTGATTTGGTATCGATTGTCGCCACACTCCCGCCGCGAATCAACCCGCCAACGAGAGGGAGATCCCGTTTCTTTGAGCTCAGGGGGTCAGCTCGCCAAGGGAGGCGACATCCACCGGCGCAGCATAATCGACGCCCGGCAGCTCGAAGCCGTTGAGCTGCATGAAGTCCTGTCGCAGCCCTGCAAAGTCCCCCAGCACGTGGAAATTCTCCGGCGTCACCTTGGGCCAGAGCGCCGAAACGGCGGCCTGAATAGCCGGGTCGAGCTCGTGGTCATCCATCCGGATCAGCCGGTTGCCATCGGCCACCACCCCATTGGCCCCATACATCTTGGCGGCAAACAGTCGCTGCATCTGCTCGATGCAGCCCTCATGGACACCGCGCTCCTTCATCACCCCCATCAGCAAGCCGAGATAAACCGGCAGCACCGGAATATAGGCGCTCGCCTTGGTCACCAGCGCCTTGCAGACTGACACCCAGGCGTGGCCACCAATCTCGGCCAGTTGCAGGTTGATGGTCTCGGCGGTGGCGTGCAGATGCTCCTTGGCATAACCGATGGTGCCATCGCGATAGAGGGGATAGGTGGATTCCGGGCCGATGTAGGAGTAGGCGACGGTCTGCGCGCCGGGCGCGAGACAATCGGCCTGCTGCAATGCCTGCATCCAGAGCTGCCAATCCTCGCCGCCCATCACGGTGACGGTATCGCGGATCTCCTCCGGCGTGGCAGGTGCCAGCGACTGCTGCACCAGCGTATTGCGCTCCAGATCCAGCCCCCAGCCGCTGAACGGCTGGCCGGTAGTCTTGAGCACCGAACGCACCTGCGTGCCATCTGGCAGCACCCGGATGCCGCTCGCCAGCGAATAGATCACCAGATCCACCTGCCCCAGCTGCTGGCGGATGGTGTCGATGGCCTGCTGGCGCATGCCATCAGAGAAGGCATCGCCGATCAGGTTGATGGCGATACGCCCCTCCTGCTCCGCCTCCTTGCGAAACCAGATGTTGTTGTACCAGCCGGCGCTGCCCAATCCTTTGTCGGAAGGGCCGCGCTCAAACGAGATGCCGATGGTGTCGGCACCGGCACCAAAGGCGAGCGCAATGCGCGACGCCAGCCCGAAACCGGAGGAGGCCCCCAGCACCAGCACCCGCTTGGGCCCATTGAATGGGCCCACGGCCTTGATGCGTTCAATCTGCTGCTGCACGGCGGCGCGACAGCCGATGGGATGACAGTTGCGGGCAACACAACCTTGAATCTGGGGATGAATGATCATGGGAAGGCCTCCAAAGAAACTGGCTACAGCATAACCAAATCGAAGGAGATTAACTTGATGCCGGATCGCTATCAGTCAGAAAAGCCGCAGGAAATGAGGCAGAAAAACAAAAGGGAGCACGTGGCTCCCCAAAGCGGTATTCAGATGCTTTTTGTTGTTTTGTGTTCATTGCGAAGCACGGGCCCATCCTATGCCTCTCCCCCCTGATCGGCAAGCCGGGGGGTGTGACCGGCGTCAAACTATTGTTTAATTTATAGGCAAATAGTGGTTAATAACTGAGTGGCGGACCCTGTGTCACACGTCATTAAACTCATTTAAATCCCAAAACTGTGCCTGAGGCACCATTTTAGTTTCAGCAGAGATTGGTATAGTGGGCTGAAGGATCGGTAAGGAGAACCCCCATGAGTGGAACAACCTATTACAAGCATATTCTGGCCGCGATCGACCTCTCTGAAGACAACCGCAAGGTGATCGACAAGGCGGTGGACAGAGCCCGCTCCAACGGCGCCAAGCTGTCGGTTATCCATGTCGATGTGGACCTCAAGGATCTCTACACCGAGATGATCGATATCGACATCGACAACGTGCAGGATCAGGTGATCGCCGAAGCGAAAGAGAAGCTGGAGGCATTTCTGGCCTCGGTGGACTATCCCATCGAGAAGAAGCTGGTCATCTGCGGCGATCTGAGCGAGCGGGTCAATCAGGCGGTCAAGGAGTACGAGATCGACCTGCTGGTGTGCGGCCATCGCCAGAGTTTCTGGAGTCTGCTCACCTCCAGCGCCCGTCAGCTGATGAATACCGTGCCCTGCGATCTGCTGGTCGTCCCCTTGCAGAAGTAATGAAACCGGCGTAGTGTGATTTGCTATGAATATGACCGCATTCAATCACAACTACTGGTGGTGCTGCTCCTAAACAGGCGGCACCGCGTTTCTATTCAAGATTTCCCAAAGAAAACACCGTGACCGCCGAGAGGCGGTCAACTGTTTTTATCCCTTTGTCGCCTCCCGGCTCACCCAACTGGAGAGAGTGACATGCACAACCCCGTTATCCTGACTGGCGATCGTCCCACCGGCAAACTGCACATCGGCCACTATGTCGGCTCCCTGCGCCAGCGCGTCGAAGCTCAGCACCACTACCGTCAATTCGTGATGATCGCCGATCTGCAGGCGCTGACCGACAACGGCCACAACCCGGCCAAGGTGACCGACAATGTGCTGGAGGTGATGGCCGACTATCTGGCGGTCGGCCTCGACCCGGCCAAGACCACCTTTTGCCTGCAGAGCGCCCTGCCCGCCCTCGCCGAGCTCACCTGCTACTACCTCAATCTGGTCAGCGTCGCCCGGCTGGAGCGCAACCCCACCGTCAAGGCGGAGATCCAGCAGAAAGGGTTTGAACGCACGCTGCCGGCCGGTTTTCTGGTTTATCCGGTGAGTCAGGCCGCCGACATCACCGCCTTTCGCGCCAGCCATGTGCCGGTCGGGGAGGATCAGCTGCCGATGCTGGAGCAGACCAACGAGATCGTCCGCCGCTTCAATTCTCTGGTAGGCAAAGAGGTGCTGACCGAATGCCAACCGATCCTGAGCGACACCGGCCGCCTGCCCGGCATCGACGGCAAGGCCAAGATGTCCAAATCCCTCGGCAACACCATAGAGCTCGGCATGTCGGCGGAAGAGGTCAAACAGGCGGTATTCGCCATGTATACCGACCCCAACCACCTCAAGGTGAGCGATCCGGGTCAGGTGGAGGGGAATACAGTGTTCGCCTATCTCGATGCCTTCCACCCCGACAAGGAGCTGGTCGCCGAGATGAAGGCGCACTACCGGCGCGGCGGGTTGGGCGATATGCGCTGCAAACAGGTGCTGAACGACTGTCTGCAGACCCTGCTCGCCCCGATGCGGGAGCGCCGTGCTGCGGCCATCGCCGACAAGAAGATGCTGCTGGAACTGCTCTATCAAGGCACTGAGCAGGCCCGCATCATCACCGATGAGGTCTTGGCGGAGGTGAAAAGCGCCATGGGGCTCGACTACTTCGCCAGCATCCGCTGAGTCGGCGTACCGAGCGCATCGGCGCCGTAGAGGTCGTACACCAGCTGGTGCAGCAGGCTCTTGAACCAGCCGATCGCCTCGTCATGGGCGGTCAGCGGGTGGCCCGCCATCAGATAGACGATAGGGATCTCCGGATCCAGCTGATGCATCCGCAGCGGGTAGTAGCGGCAGAAGTGGCGCCCGATCATCTCGGGCACCACCACCAGATAGCGGCCGGTCGCCATCAGCGGCGGCACCGCCATAAAGCTTGGCAACCGCACGCCCAGCTCCCGCTCCACCCCGAAGCGGGCCAACCAGAGCTCCACCATCGCCTGGCTATGGCCCCAGCTGGAGGTATGGATGTGGGGGCGGCTGACCAGCTCGACCGGAGTCAGCAGATCGGGCAGCTCGCTGCCAAGGGGCGACAGGCAGACCAGCGGGTTGTTGAACCACTCCTCCCGCCACAAGCGCGGTGAGAGGTGATTCGCCCCGGCGAAACCGATCACCAGATCCAGCTCACCCTTCTCCAGCTCCCGCTCGTAGTTGCTGTCGGCCAGCTCGCACACCTCAAGCCGACAGTGAGGGGCCTGCCGATGGAGCCTCTCCACCAGCACCGGCACCAGCCCGTGCTCCACCGAGCCCGGGGTGGCGATGCGGAAAATCCGCCGCGCAGTGGCGGGATCAAACCCCTTGGCCTGGCGCAATCCCTGCTCCAGCATCGCCAGCGCCTGGCGCACCGGACCGGCCAGCGCCTTGGCTCGCTCGGTCGGCATCATCTCGCGCCGACTCATCACGAACAGCGGATCATCCAGCGCCACTCGCAGCCGCCCCAAGGCGTGACTGACGGTGGATTGGGAGAGATGCAGCCGTTCGGCGGCACGAGTGACATTGCGCTCCTGCATCAGCATGTCGAATACGGCGAGCAGGTTGAGGTCGAGACGGGCGAGCGAGCTATCCATCGATATTAGCCATAGTTAAATGCCAACAATTCATTTTTACCATAGTAACAGATTGCCTAGAATGCGCTGGCTTAATACATCGGAGATTCAAATGCGTAGCTATCTGTTATTGCTGGCCATTGGCCTGCTGTGGGGTTCCCAATTCATTTTCATGCACCAGGCCGTTGCCGAGTTGCCCCCCATTCTGGTGGCTGCCGGTCGTGCCCTGTGCGGCAGCCTGACCCTGGGTCTGCTCTGCCTGTTCATGCGGCTCAAGAGTGAGCACACCTCGTGGCGCACCTATATGCTGATCGCCCTGCTGGATGCCACCATCCCCTTCATCATGGTCGCCTGGGGCCAACAGTATGTGGATAGCGCCATCGCCGCCGTGGTCATGGGTTGTATCCCGTTTGTGACCATTCTGGCTGCACCGCTGTTTATTTCTGGTGAAAGAATCACCAAAACCGGTCTGCTTTCCGTGATCATCGGCTTTGCCGGTGTGCTCACCCTGTTCTGGCCGAAACTCTCCCAGGGCATGAACGCCGGTCTGCTCGGTGCCATGGCCATCCTGCTGGGTGCCAGCTGCTTCGCCATCGGCCTGCTGATGATCAAGCGCTTCGCCAAGGACCATCCGGTCGTGGTCGCCCGCAATATCCTGATCTCCTCGGCAATCCAGTTGCTGCTGGTCGCCCCCTTCATGGTTGATCTCGGCAGCCTGACCCTGCCGAGCACCCAGGCCCTGAGCGCGATCACTGTACTGGGTACCCTCTGTACCGGTCTGGTCTACTTCCTCTACATGGCGCTGATCCAGAAGGCCGGCCCGACGTTCGCCTCCTTCAGCAACTATCTGGTGCCGCTGTTCGGCGTGATGCTGGGCGCCCTGTTCCTCGGCGAGCAGATCCACCCCACCACCGGCGTGGCCCTGGCCCTGATCCTCGGCTCGGTCGCCATGAACCAGTGGGCGCAACAGCGTCGCATGCAGCGCGAGGTCTCCCTATGTCAGGCATCCTGACCACACTGTGCGGTGGTCTGGTGCTGATTGCCGGCTGGCAATATCGCCAGCGACTGGCCGGGATCCTGGGCCTGCTGATGGTACTGCTGCCCTGGTTCTTCGATAGCAAGCTGCAAGCCATGCTGAGCTATGCCCTGAATGCCTGAAGTCCATCTCTGAATGTGTGACGAGAGTCTATCTCTCCTGTTTTGGGACTGTTTTAAAAAACCTCCGATTTGTCCCCCGCTACCGGCGCTCTGCGCCGGTTTTTTTATGTTCGAGATCAGGAGAAAACCGTTACCTGTTATCAACTGTTTTGATGGGGGACTGAGCTAATAGTGGTTTCTCACCAACAGTGAATCCTTAAAGAACTGGCTATCAGTAATACAACCGACTCATTAAGGTGATTCACATGCGCAATGCTCTTGTCCTATCCGATACCCTTCATACATTGGTGACCAATAGTCCGTTAGAAAACCTGTGCGTTGCCATAGCAGCGTTTGCCCTGATAAGACTGATAAACGCTTTTGCAGAGCTACTGACAACATAGAGTGTGAGCAACACCTTCACGGGAAACTTAGCCGAGCTCGCCAGACTGATACACATTCCACCAGTCAGCCTGATATATCAGACTGACTGGCCAAAAAAGCCAACGACAACCATCTGAAACTCAAACCGAATAGCGATAGCTGAGTCGCTCGTTCTTGCGCGGCCCGATGATCTGCCAGCTCAGCAGAAAACCGCCGTCGATCTCGGTCAGCTCGGCGCTGTAGTGATCCGCCCCGCACAGATGGGGTTCGGCGGTCAGCCAGCGGCCATCCCCCTGCGGCAGCAGCTCGAACAGTTCGACCGGCGCTTCATAACGCAGGTGAGAAAGGCGGATCCCCCGCTCGCTGCGTTGCCACCAGAAACGGTTGTGCATGGCGAGTTCCCTGCCATGAGGCGTGATGTAACGGCCCTGCTCGTTAAAGAGCCAGCCCCCCTGATGATCGGCCACCTGCACTCCCCCCTCGCCCCGACCATTCCAGTCGGTCGCCGACCCCTCGCCATTGTTGGCGGTAAAGGAAAATGCTCCGACCTGTGGCAATCGCGCCCATAAACGCTGGATTGCCGCTTCCATCTCGGCCATCATAGCCCCCTCAAAAATTGACAACTGATGACAAATCAACCACATGAATTACTTGATAGGGGTCACCCTGCTCTGGTCATTCTCCTTCAGCCTGATCGGGGTCTACCTCGCTGGCCAGGTAGATGCCTACTTCTCGGTGCTGACCCGCATCGTCCTCGCCAGTCTGGTGTTTCTCCCCTTCCTGCGCCGCCGCTGGCTGCGCCCCGATCTGGCGGCCAAGCTGATGGCCCTCGGCGCCATCCAGCTCGGCATCATGTATCTCTTCTACTACCACTCCTTTCTGCTGCTGACGGTGCCGGAAGTGCTGGTCTTTACCATCTTCACCCCCATCTACGTCACCCTGCTCCACGATCTGCTGGAGGGGCGCTTCAAGCCTACCTATCTGTGGGGCGCCCTGCTGGCGGTGCTCGGGGCAGCCGTCATCCGCTTCGACGGCCTGACCGAAAGTTATGTGCTGGGATTTCTGGTGGTGCAGGGGGCCAACCTCTGTTTCGCGCTGGGTCAGGTGGGCTACAAGGTACTGCTGGCAAGGGAGGCGGAGCAACCGCCGCAACTGGCGGTGTTCGGCTGCTTCTATCTGGGGGCGCTGATGATCGCACTGCCCGCCTGGTGGCTGCTGGGCAAACCGCAATACCCAACGTCAGGGTTGCAGTGGGGCATTCTGTTCTGGCTGGGGGTGGGTGCCTCCGGCCTCGGCTACTTCCTCTGGAACAAGGGGGCGACGCTGGTCACCAGCGGAGTGCTGGCCATCATGAACAATGCGCTCATTCCGGCCGGCTTGCTGGTCAATCTGCTGCTCTGGGGCAAGGATACCGACCTGACCCGGCTGACCATCGGCGGCCTGCTGATGCTGGCCTCGCTCTGGGTCTGCCAGCGTGACAAGCGCGGCCAACCCTGACCACACTCAGCCGACGACGGTGTTGTGCTCCCGCCTGGCCTGACTGTGACAGCTGGCCAGCCGGGCCAGCAGATGATCGAGCTGCTCGCCAGCCTGACTTTGCACCAGCCCGATGCTGACGGTGACCGGCCGCTGTGACAGCAGGCTGGCATCGGCAATCTCGAGGCGCAGCCGCTCGGCGATCTCCAGCGCACTCATCCGCTCGGTCTGGGAGAGCATCAGGATAAAACCGTCCTCATCCCAGCGGGCGAAGGGATCTTCCCGCCGCAGCTCGTGGCGCACGATACGCGTCAGCTTGGCCAGCATGGCATCGCAAGCCGCTTCGCCAAACAATTGCTGGATTTTGGCCATGTGATCGACCGAAAACTGCAGCAGACTGAAAGTGCCGCTCTCGGTCGCCAGCCGCTCTTCAAGCAGTTGCTCGAAACGGCCACGGCTCTCCAGTCCGGTCAACGGATCGGTGCCATGTCGCTCCTCCACCAGCACGGCAGCTGGATCGAGGTAACGGACAACCCCCAGCAGATACCCCCGCTCATCGCGACGCATCCGCTCTTCCAGCCGGATGTAGTGACCGTGATGATGCAGAATGCGGTATTCGAGGCGCAGACCGCTGCTGCGGCCGCTCTGGCAGGCTAGCAGGGCATCTTCCAGCCGGGCAACATCGTCGGGATGAACCCGATCCAGCCAGCCGAGATCATCCGGCCAGCACTCTCCCAATCCCAACAGGCGCAGGCAGGAGGGATCACGCTGCAGTCCATGTTGGGCTGACCAGCTCCAGATCCCCGCCTCCAGCAGCGCCATGGCATCAGACAGCAGACCCGGATCAAGCCGGGCAGTCACATCGACCAAAGGTGTCTTGAGCATTTCCATGGGGCGCCTCGAAACAGGATCTGAATACCTGCTCAATAAGTAACATTGGCGTTCACGCCGAGCAACAGGGTCAGATCGCTTTTCCCTGATACCCGTTCATCAAGGTCTGCCAGTTCTCCGGTACGAAGTGGAAACTGGTATGCAGTTGAGACTCTTTATTGAATGAACGGAGCAAGCGTTCCAGATTGGCCTTCTGCCATTCGCCGGGGGAGCGGATCGCCCCCTTGTCAAAATCGATCACCCACACCTTGCCCTCTTTATCGAGCAGCAGGTTGTGGCTGTTGAGATCGGCGTGATAGACCCCGGCATCGTGCAGCTGACGCACTGTCTGACCTATCTTGTGCCACACCTCGGTCGCTACCGGCCCCTGCTTGAGCAACGCCACCATATCCTTGGCACCGCGAATTCGCTCGATCAGGATATCGGCACGATAGAAGGGTCCCTGTTTGACCATACGGGCACCAAACGGACGCGGCACCGGCAGCCCCAGCTCGCACAGCTTGGCCAGCAGGGTGTATTCGGCCATGGCGCGGCTCGACTCGACCCCTTCGAACCAGAAACGATCCCGCACCACCTTGCCCACCATGCCGCCACGATAGTAGTGGCGCAGCACCAGATGGCGGGACTCATCCTTGACGAACCAGGTCACTCCCCGTCCGATGGAGGTTCCCACCACCTGACGGTTGTTCTGCCACCAGGCAGGATCGAATAACTGGGGAGAAGGGTCGCGAAAGGCCCCTTCGGCATACCAGCAGATCTGGTTGTGTTCGGTCTGTACTCGCATCGTGGAGATCCCGCTCGGTGGGTCATGGATCGCAATTTTTCAATTGGCGATGAGGCTGCCGCTCTGGCATGCCCGCAATAGTGGCCTTTAATCAACAACGTGCAGAGACAGGTCATGGCGCTGGGCCCGGCCTATCCCGGCTGACGATTGTGCGCAATTTTACAATCCAGAGGGGAGTTTGCATAATGCCATCCACCCTTTTTGCCAGCCGTGCGCCACAACATGCCACTATTTCAAACGCCCCCCTCCTCCATCTGCATCCTGCGGCTCTCCGCCATCGGGGATTGCTGCCACGCACTGGCGCTGGTGCGCGTCATCCAGCGGGAGTGGCCACAAACCCGCATCACCTGGATCACCGGCAAAATCGAGGCAACCCTGTTTGCTGATCTGCCCGGCGTCGAAGTAATCCCCTTCGACAAGAGCAAGGGGTGGCGCGGCTATCGCGATCTCTGGCATACCCTCAAGGGGCGCAAATTCGATGCCCTGCTCCACCTGCAGGCAGCGATGCGAGCCAGCATCGCCACCCTCGGCATCAGCGCCAAGGTCAAACTCGGGTTTGATCGGGAACGGGCCAACGACGGCCAGTGGCTGTTCACCAACCACAAGGTGCCTTCGCCTGCCTCTCCCCATGTGCTGGACGGTTTCCTCGCTTTCGCCAAAGAGCTCGGCATCAAGGATCTGACCCCGGACTGGCAACTGCCCATCAGCGCCGAACATCAGGCGTGGGCAAGGGAGAAGATTGGCGGTAAACCGACCCTGCTGATCTGCGCTGCCGCCAGCAAGGCCTTCAAGAACTGGACGGCCGCAGGCTATGCCGCGCTGGCGGATCACGCCGCCAACAATGGCTTTCAGGTTTATCTCTGTGGCGGGCCGGCCAAGCTGGAGCGGGATCTGGCCGCCGAGATCCGGCAACTCAGCCAGAGCAAGCCGGTCGATCTGGTGGGGCAGACCAACCTCAAGCAGCTGCTGGCGCTGATTGGCGAGGCGAGTCTGGTACTGGCCCCCGATACCGGCCCCACCCATATGGCCACCATTGTCGGCACGCCGGTGATCGGCCTCTATGCCCACCACAATCCGGCCCGCACCGGCCCATATCTCTGCCGCGACTACGTGGTCAGCGTCTATCAGGAGCTGGTCGAGCAGGAGACCGGCAAGCCGCTGGCCGAATTGAGCTGGCGCACCCGTCTCAAGGACCCGGAGGCCATGCGAAAAATCACCAGCGAGCAGGTGATCGCCGCCTTCGATCGGCTCTGTGCCGATCGTCAGCTGCCGTAGTGACAGGGCACCTCGGGAATTCCGAGCCATCAGGAAGGGATAACCTGATAGCCTCTGCCCTCAGCCAAAGGCACAATGCAGGCTGATGTGGGTTACGCTCCCGCAGCAAGCTACGAATACTTTGATCGGCTGGAATATGATTCCGGCCGTTTTTTTATTCGCCGCATTCTGGTAAAATTCGCCGCCTTTACATCCTCCTGACTCAAGAATTTTCCGCGTTTTGCGTTTGGCTGTCTCCCTTTCGGGCACAAGACGGCGGTCTCTGCTACAACCAAAACAGCGGTTTCGATTAAAGGTAATAACATGGCGCAACAAGGCACTCTCTATATCATCTCCTCTCCGAGCGGCGCGGGTAAATCCAGTCTGCTCAATGCCTTGCTGACCCAACATAACGCTGCGGGCAAGATGCAGCTGTCGGTTTCCCACACCACTCGCGCCACCCGTCCTGGCGAAGAGCACGGTGTACACTACCACTTCGTTCAGGTGGAAGAGTTCAAGGCACTGATCGAACGCGGTGATTTTCTGGAGTGGGCCGAAGTGTTCGGCAACTACTACGGCACCTCACGCGCCGCCATCGAAGCCTGTCTGGCCAAGGGGATCGACGTATTCCTCGACATCGACTGGCAAGGTGCCCGCCAGATCCGCGAGCAGATGCCGACCAAATCCATCTTCATCCTGCCCCCCAGCCGCGAAGAGCTGGAACGCCGCCTGATTGGGCGCGGTCAGGACAGCGCCGAAGTGATTGCCGGCCGGATGGCGAAAGCCATTGCCGAAATGGTGCACTACGACGAGTATGACTATGTCATTATCAATGAAGACTTCGAGCAGGCGCTGTTCCAGCTCAGGTCCATTATTGAGTGCCAACGGCTGGAGATGCGTCACCAGCAACAGGCTCAAAAAAACTTGCTGCAACAGCTACTGGCAGAGTAAGCCAAAAACAAGTAAACTTTTGCGTCATTTTTAAACACTGCTTTTCTAAATACAGAAAGCCCAAACACTGGAGTCCTGCATGGCACGCGTTACTGTAGAAGATGCTGTAAAACAGGTAGGTAACCGTTTTGACCTGGTGCTGGTCGCCGCGCGCCGCGCTCGTCAAATCGCGGTACAAGGCAAAGATCCCCTGGTCGACGAAGAGAACGACAAGCCGACTGTGATCGCCCTGCGTGAGATCGAGCTGGGTCTGGTGAACAATCAAGTGATGGACACCCAGGACCGCTACGAACAGCAAGAGCAGGAAGCCGCCGAGCTGGCTGCAGTTGCTGCCATCGCCGAAGGCCGCGGTTAAGTTATTCCTCCGGTTGGCACCCGCCCGGGTGCCGACTGTTCATCCCCATTTACAACCGCTCGAAAACCTCGCAAACTCAGGGCTATACCCTCAATTCCACGAATTGCCGTTTCACCGCTGCGGGGACTGTCTTGTATTTATTTGAAAACCTTAAAGAAATAGCCAGTTCCTACCTGCCGCCAGAGCAGGTTGAGAAGCTCAAGCAAGCCTATGTGGTGGCCCGTGATGCCCACCAGGGCCAGATGCGTTCCAGTGGCGAACCCTATATCACCCACCCTGTTGCCGTTGCCCGAATCCTGGGTGACATGCGCCTCGATCATGAAACCCTGATGGCCGCCGTGCTGCACGACGTCATTGAAGACACCTCTGTCACCAAGGCCGATCTGGCCGAACAGTTTGGCAATGCGGTTGCAGAACTGGTGGCCGGGGTCTCCAAGCTCGACAAGCTGAAATTTCGCGATCGCAAAGAGGCGCAGGCCGAGAACTTCCGCAAGATGGTGATGGCGATGACCCAGGATATCCGGGTCATTCTGATCAAGCTGGCCGACCGCACCCACAACATGCGCACCCTGGGCTCGCTGCGACCGGACAAGCGCCGCCGTATCGCCCGGGAAACCCTCGAAATCTTCGCCCCCATCGCCAACCGCCTCGGTATTCACACCATGAAGAACGAGCTGGAAGAGCTGGGCTTCGAGGCGCTCTATCCGATGCGATCCCGCGTGCTGCGCGAATCGGTGCGCCGCGCCCGTGGCAATCGCCGCGAGATCATCGACTCCATCCAGAGCGAAATCAGCGGTCGCCTGAAAGAGGCGGGGATCGAGCATCAGGTCAGTGGCCGCGAGAAGAACCTGTTCTCCATCTACAACAAGATGGAGAAAAAAGAGCTGCAATTTCATGAGGTAATGGATATCTACGCCTTTCGTGTCAAAGTGAAGGACATAGATACCTGTTACCGGGTGCTGGGACAGATGCACAGCCTCTACAAACCGCGCCCCGGCCGCTTCAAGGATTACATCGCCATCCCCAAGACCAACGGCTACCAGTCGCTGCATACCTCGCTGGTGGGGCCTCACGGGGTACCGGTGGAGGTGCAAATTCGCACCGAGTTCATGGATCAGATGGCCGACAAAGGGGTTGCCGCCCACTGGGCCTACAAGCAGGATGGCGACAGTTCGGGCACCACGGCCCAGATCCGCGCCCAGCGCTGGATGCAGAGCCTGCTGGAATTGCAGCAAAGCGCCGGCAGCTCGTTTGAATTTATCGAAGGGGTCAAGACCGACCTCTTCCCCGACGAGATCTACGTCTTTACCCCGGAAGGGCGCATCATGGAGTTGCCCGCTGGCGCCACGCCGGTGGACTTCGCCTATACGGTGCACACCGACATCGGCCACGCCTGTGTCGGTTCGCGGGTCGACCGCCACCCCTACCCGCTCAGCAGCCCACTGCACTCGGGCCAGACGGTGGAGATCATCACGGCGCCGGGCGCCCGCCCCAACGCGGCCTGGCTCAACTTTGTGGTGACCACCAAGGCACGATCCAAGATCCGCCAGTTCCTCAAGAACCTGCGCACCGAAGAGTCGGTGGTGCTGGGTCGCCGCCTGCTCAACCATGCGCTGGGCGCCAAGAATATCGAAGACATTCCCGAGCCACGCATCAAGCAGGTGCTGGCCGATACCAAGCATGAGAACCTGCAGGGGCTGCTGGCCGATGTGGGCCTCGGCAACGCCATGAGCGTCATGGTGGCACGCCGCATGCTGGGGGATGAACTACCGCCGGAAGAGCAACCCAAGTCCAGCAGCAAGAAGATGCCGATCAAGGGTGCCGACGGCATGCTGGTCACCTTCGCCAACTGCTGCCGTCCGATCCCGGGAGATGCCATCATCGCCCATATCAGTCCGGGCAAGGGTCTGGTGATCCACCAGGAAGCCTGCCGCAACATCAAGGGCTACAGCAAGGAGCCGGACAAGTACCTGCCGGTGCAGTGGGAAGTGGACAAGGAGCAGGAACAGGAGTTCCGCACCGGCATCAGCATCGAGATCGTCAACCATCAGGGTGCGCTGGCCGAGCTGGCCAACGTGATTGCCGCCACCGGTGCCAATATTCACGCCATCAGCACCGAAGAGAAGGATGGCCGGGTCTATCAGGTCAGCCTGCTCATCACCACCAAGAGCCGCATCCACCTGGCCAACATCATGCGCAAGATCCGCGTCATGCCCAACGTGCTCAAGGTGAGCCGACAGAAGAACTGAACACAGGCGGCGCAAGCCGCCTGCTGCTTTTATAGAGACAAGCTATGACCCCCGAACGCTTCAAGCGCATCACCGATATGCTGGCCCAGCGTCAGCTCGATTTGACTGTCTGTATGGAAGAGGTCCATAAACCTCACAATCTGGCCGCCATCGTGCGTACCGCCGATGCCATCGGCATCCACCGGGTACACGCCGTCTGGCCCAAAACCTGGATCCACAAGCGCAAGGGCACCGCCCGCGGCAGCCAGAACTGGGTGGATGTAAAACTGCACCCGGATATCGGCACAGCCGTTGCCGAGCTTAAAGCCTCCGGCATGCAGATCCTGGCGACTCACCTCTCCGACAGCTCGGTCGATTTTCGCGCCATCGATTACACCAAACCGACCGCCATTCTGGTGGGTCAGGAGAAGCACGGCATCGGTGAAGAGGCGCTGGCGCTGGCCGACCACCATATCGTCATCCCCATGGTGGGCATGGTGCAGTCTCTCAACGTCTCGGTGGCGGTAGCCGCCATCCTCTACGAGGCGCAGCGCCAGCGCGAGCTGGCCGGTTGCTATCAACGCGGCTGCCCGCTCACGCTGGAGGAGCAAAACAGCATCCTGTTCGAGGGGGGTTATCCTATCTATGCCCAGCTCTGCAAAGAGAAAGAGATGCCCTACCCCCAGCTCGGCCCGGCCGGTGAAATTCTGGCGGACGAAGAGTGGTGGCAACGGATGCAGCTGACCCGCAAAGGGTGGGCGCAGCAGAGCGAGCAGGACGATCCGCAGGAGGAGTGATGGAGAACCCTTTTGGCAGCTGGCTGGAATCGCAAATCATCCGGGATCACCTGACCAACCCGAACATAGAGGCCGGCGACTACAGCTACTACTCCGGCTACTACCACGGCAAGCCGTTCGAGGATCACTGCGTCCGCTACCTGCTCGGCGATGGCTCGACCCGCGACACCTGGGAGAGCGGCCTCTGGGGCGAGGTGGATCGGCTGATCATCGGCAAATTCTGCTCCATCGGCTCGGGCGCCACCTTCATGCTGGCAGGCAATCAGGGCCACCGGCTGGATTGGGTTTCCACCTTCCCGTTCAATCCCGACACCTTTGGCGAAGGGGCCCGCAGCGGCTTTCTGCGCAAGGGGGACACCCGGATTGGCAATGACGTCTGGATCGGCTCGGAAGCGATGATCATGCCCGGCATCACCATAGGTGATGGCACCGTCATCGCCACCCGCGCCGTGGTGACCAAAGATGTGGCCCCTTACACCATAGTCGGGGGCAACCCGGCCCAACCGATCCGCCGTCGCTTCAGCGATGAGCAGATCCTCATGCTGCAAGAGATGCAGTGGTGGGACTGGCCCTTGCCCCGCTTGCAAGCCAGCATGGCGCTACTCTGCTCGGGGGATATCGCCGCCCTTTATCACCATTGGCAACAGGAGTGTGCCTGATGAAACCCCTCTCTCTTTCCCTGTTGGCCCTGACCCTGTTTTCTGCCGGAGCCCTTGCCGTGACCAATACCTATCAGCTCACCAGCGAAGCCGATGTACCCAGCCTCTACCAGCAAACCCTGCCCGACTTCTGGCGCCAGCATGCGGTGGAAGGAGAGTTTAAGGGCAAGGATGGGTTGACCATCCGCTATGCTGCGCTACGGCAAGCCAAGGTCGATCGCGCCATCCTGATCGTCAATGGCAGGGTCGAGAGCTACCTCAAGTATCAGGAGCTGGCGTGGGATCTCTGGCGTCAGGGCTACAGCCTCTACCTTATCGACCATCGCGGTCAGGGAATGTCTGGCCGGATGCTGAATGACCCTCAGAAGGGATATGTCGACCAGTTCGACGATTATGTGGTCGATCTCAAGCAGTTTCACGACCAGATCATCATGGCGGACCAGCCTGCCAAACTGTTCCTGCTGGCCCACTCCATGGGCGGCGCCATCTCGGCCCGCTATCTGGAACGCTGGCCCGATGATATCAAGGCGGCCGTGCTCTCCTCCCCCATGCTGGGCATCAATCTCGGCGGTCTGCCCAAGTGGCTGGCCAAGGGATTGGCGAGCACCATAGGCACGGTCGGCGGTTGGATTGGTGAGCCTCCCTACGGCCCCGGTCAGGGCGCCTATCAGGATCACGGCTTTGCCGACAACGAGCTGACTCACAGCCAGTCCCGCTATCAGGCGTTCCGCCAAATCTACGAACAGCACCCGCAGATCAAGCTGGGTGGCGCGACCGCCCACTGGATTTATCAGGGGATCACTGGTGCCGATGCCGCCATCGCCGATGCGGGCGCCATCAAAACCCCGCTGCTGGTGCTGCAAGCTGGCAGCGACAGTGTGGTGGACAATGCCGCGCAGGATCACTTCTGCACCATTGCCAATTGCGAAGGGGGCAAACCGCTGCGCATCGAGGGAGCCTGGCACGAACTGTTTATCGAATCCGATGACAAGCGCCAGCCCGCCCTGACCGCGATGGTCGACTTTTTCGCCCGCTTCTGAGCTGGCTATTTTTTGTAACCCTAAATAAATGGGGTGACAGTGCGGGCTAAGGTAAACTGCCCCTGTTTTCAATCGATGCCGAGGTAATGATGTTCAAGGTAGTTGTATCCGATCTCGATGGCACTCTGCTCAACAAGCAGCACCAGATCTCTCCCCGTACCCGGGATACCCTGCACCGCCTGGTAGAACAAGGTGTGAAATTCGTGGTCGCCACCGGCCGTCATCACGTTGACGTTCGCAGCTTCCGCGATGCGCTGGGGATGGACATCTACCTTATTACTTCCAATGGCGCCGTGGTCCATGACAAACAGGATCAGCTGATTTTCAACCAGCCGCTGCCGACCGAGATCGCCGCCGAACTGATTGCGCTGGAGCGTGACCCCTCTATCCACCTCAATGTCTATCAGGGTGATGACTGGGTGGTGGAAGAAGAGCTGCCCTGGCTGCTGCAGTTCCACGACGAGTCAGGGTTCACCTACCGTCTGGTCGATGACCTGAAGCAGGAACCGAAAGAGCAGATCAACAAGGTGTTCTACATCGGTGACCACGAGAAGCTGTTGAAGATCGAGGCGCACCTCAACCAGCGCTATGGCGACCAGCTCAACGTCACCTTCTCATTGCCAGACTGCCTCGAAGTGATGCACGCCGGGGTGCACAAAGGTAATGCGGTGCGTGCAGTGCTGGAGCAGAACGGGTTCGATATGTCGGAGGCGATCGCCTTCGGCGATGGCATGAACGACTTCGAGATGCTGACCATGGTGGGACGCGGCATCGTGATGGGCAACGCCCATGATCGCCTGAAAATAGCGCTGCCGGAGTATGAGCAGACCCTCACCTCCGACGAAGATGGCGTCGCCGTCTATCTGGAAAAGCTGTTCGAACTGGAGAACGTCAGCGCAGCCTGATCCTCTTCAGCCAGCCATCCGATTCAGCAAAGCCTCACCATGTGAGGCTTTGTTTTTTCAGGGTTTCCAGCCAGGGATTGGGCCGCTGCCAGCTGAAGCTCTGGTTCGCCCCGCCGTAGCATTCAGCCAACCGCAGCGGCGTGCCGGGGGTATGACGTCGCCCGGCCACATCGAGGCAGCGGGAGACCTTGCTATTGAACAGCCTGTCTTTCTGCCACTCCCACTGCGCCTGACCGTCACAGGGTGCCAGCATCACTTCGCTGTCGTTTTTGGCTTGCAAACAGAGATCCTGCAGGCGCAACTCACCCAGATCCCACTCGAACAGTTGATCGTCTTTTCCGCTGCAAGGTTGTGCCAACACCTTCTGTTGGGACACCGCAACGCAAAAATCTCCGCTGGTCAGCAAGGGGGAGAGAGAACGCTCCTCCTGCGGTTGTGATGCAATGGAGCCCATCATCACATCGGTGGATGGCGGCTTGATGGTACAGCCACCCAGCAGCAAGGCAGCCAGCAGGGCGGGAGAGCAAGCAAAGGAAATTTTGTTATTCATGGAAAAATGCCTGAAATGGGCCGATGACATCCGGTTGTCAGTGACTCGAGGCTGAAGCATAACCGAAAGGCGGGGCGCGCTGCCCAAATAGAGTGTAAACAGACGTAACAGGGAGAGTGTACTGGCCCAGCGGAGGCCAGAAAGCAAAAAACCCCGCCGAAGCGAGGTTTTTCTAAATGTGGTCGGTGATAAAGGATTCGAACCTTTGACCCTCTGGTCCCAAACCAGATGCGCTACCGGACTGCGCTAATCACCGAGGCTATTTCTTTCAAAATAGTTTACTTCAAAAAAACAAAGACGACCTGATAGTCATCCTCGTCATACAGCAAGCATGGTGCGAAGAGAGGGACTCGAACCCTCACACCCGGGGGGCACTAACACCTGAAGCTAGCGCGTCTACCAATTCCGCCACCTTCGC
>NZ_CAWLMI010000059.1:0-26399 GCF_963862045.1 Aeromonas sp. 159
CCCCCAGAATGGTTGAACCACTAATGCCCTGCAGGCGCTGGAACAATTTCCCCAACGGCTTGATGACGGTCTGGAATTCTCCCAGCAGTTCATCCACTACCAGTCCGGATTTTTTGCCTGCATGGCTGACCACGACAATGTTCTCGCGCCTCCCTTTGCTGCCATTGGTATCGAAGTAGTGTTGCAGGCGGATAAAGGGCAGCACCTCGCCACGCAAATTGATGTAATTGCGACCCTGGGTATCGGACAGTGCACTCTGGGTCAATTCAACGCACTCGATCACCATATCGAGGGGAATGACGTAGTGGGTGTCGCAGACTCGCACCAGGAAGCCGTCGATGATGGCAAGGGTAAGCGGCAGGCGGATCTGCACACGGGTTCCTTTTCCCGGGATGCTGTCCAGATCGACCGTGCCGCGCAGGGCTGTGATGTTGCGTTTGACGACATCCATGCCAACCCCGCGACCGGAGAGGTTGGTTATCGCCTCGGCGGTAGAGAACCCCGGCTCGAAGATCAGGTTGTATATCTCCTGATCCGTCAGCGTGGTGGTTGGGTTGATCAGACCGCGCTCGATGGCTTTTTGCTGGATCCTGGCTTTGTTGAGACCTGCACCGTCATCCCGAATTTCGATGACGATACTGTTGGAGTCGTGATAGGCATTAAGATTCAGGGTGCCACGGGGGGATTTGCCTGCCAGCAGCCGTTGCTCTGCCGATTCAATGCCATGATCCATCGAGTTTCTGACCAGATGCATCAGCGGATCGCCGATCTTCTCTACCACCGACTTGTCCAGTTCAGTCTCGGCTCCGGAGATCACCAGAGTGATATCCTTGTTCAGTTCCTGACTGACATCGCGCACCACCCGCTGGAAGCGGTTGAAGGTATCGCCGATAGGCACCATTCGCAGGCGCAGTGCACTGTCGCGGATCTCTTCCACCAGCATGGCAATGACCGAGGTGGCTTCCTGCAGTTGGCTTTCGCGGGTGCGTTGGGCCAGCAGATTGGCTCCTGAACTGGCGACTACCAACTCCCCGACCAGATTGATTAGATCGTCCAGCTTGTCGGCATGCACCCTGACGTAACGGCCCTCTTTGCTCTTGCTCTCCTTGGTCTGGTTCTGTTTTTTCAGGGCGGCATCGACGACGGCTTCGTTGACAGCTCCCTGCGCAATCAGGATCTCCCCGAGTTTGGGCGCTTGTTCTGCCGGGGTCGCTTGTTGTGCCTGCAGACCGCTTGCTAACTCCTCTGCCGTCAGGGCGCCGGTGTTGACCAGCAACTGCCCCAACATGGAGCTATCTTCAGGCAGCGACTCGATCAGGTTGATGAACTCGGCGATCTTGCTGTGGGGCGGCAAGATGGTGATCTGGCAGTCATCTCTGACAAATTCAAAGACATCGCTGATGGCTGCCTTATCTGCCTGCGAGTCGAAGTCTATCTCGTAGCCGAGGTAGCAATTCTCCGGATCGAACTGTTCCCAATCCGGTAGCGCCTGATGGATGGTCTCCACCGAGCATATGATTCCTAGTGTGCCGAGATAGCGCAGAAATGCGGCCGGATCCATGCCATTGCGCAGCACATCGGGACCAAAACGCAGGGATATATGCCACAGGGAGGCGGAGCTGGTAATCCCTCCCTCTTTTTCGATCTTGGGTTCCGGCGTATGTACAGTATCTGGCAGCGTGGCATGGGGGACGCACTGATGACGGGTGAGGGTGAGCCTCAGCCGTTCATCCTGGTTGGCATCGCCCTCGCTTAAGGTGCTGCCCTGTTCTGCAACGACACTGATGAGCGTCTGGATGTGGTCACAGCTCTCCAGCAGATCCTTGATCAGAGGAGAGGTGACGGTGAGCTGCTGATTGCGGATCTGGTCGAGCAGATCCTCGACGATATGGGTAAACCCGACGATGGGTTGCAGACCAAACAGGCCAGCTGACCCCTTGATGGTATGAGCAGCACGGAAGATGGCACCAATCAGCTCGCTATTGTCAGGGTCAGATTCCAGTGATAGAAGGGCTGACTCCATCTCTTCAAGCAACTCGCGTGCCTCGGCGATATAGGTTTGTAAAGCCTGATCAAGATCGATGCTCACGGTGACTCCTTGTCATGGGGGCTCAGGGCCGTTCGCCATGGGTGATGAGGGTGGGGTCGCCAAAAAAGGCCGAGAGCTGGCAGAGCTCCAGCAGTTCAAGCACAACATGGCTGTGCCAGACCAGCGCCAGGGAGGAGCCCTGCTGCAGAGCGGTCTTCTTCGCTGCCAGCAGCAGTTGCAGCCCGGCGCTGTCTATCTCGGATACCGCTGCCAGATTCAGCTCCAGTTCGTTCCCCTGATGCAATAAGGGTGAGAGAGCATCTTTCAGCTCGCTGACTGTATAAATGGTGATCTCATCCGGCATGGTCACCACTACCTTGTTGTCGAGTAGCTCACTCTGTAGTTGCATGATGCGCTCCGGATCACGGCATGATGAGCTTGGCGACTGCGGCCAGCATCTGTTCGGGCTGGAAGGGTTTGACCACCCAGGCTTTGGCTCCCGCGGCTTGTCCCTCCTGCTTCTTGCTGTCCTGAGACTCGGTAGTTAGCATGATGACAGGGGTAAATTTGTAGTTGGCCAGCTTTTTGGCCTCTTTGACGAAGGTGATGCCATCCATGTTCGGCATGTTGACGTCACTGATGATCAGGTTGATCTTCTTGCCATCTAGTTTGTTGAGCGCATCTTTGCCGTCAGAGGCTTCCATGACCTCATAACCGGCTCCCTTGAGGGTCATGCCTACGACTTGGCGAATAGTTGCCGAGTCATCCACGATCAGGATCGTTTTGCCCATATCTCTCTCCTAGAAAAATGTGATGTCGGCGCTGCTTGGTTGCGCGTTGACAGAACGGGTGGTGCGACCATGGTGAATATTGCGCTGTTCGTCGGTGGCGTATGAGAGTTCCATCTCTGCCAGCCAGCGATTGGCATCGATCTGGATTGGCCCTGTCGCATTGCTGCTCTGCTCCGAAGCAACCAGATGGCTGGAGAGGCTCTCCATGTTTTGTCTGACGTGGCTGAGGATCTGGCTGACCCTGTCTTGAAATTGCAGCGAGACAATGACGCTGGAGATTTCGCGATGGATATCGGTGCTCTCGTTTTGCAGCAGGGAGGCGGATTCCGCCAGGCTGTCAGTGGCATGGCGAAAACGGGCCAGCACCTGTTCGATTGTCTGCTCCGAATTGAGCGCCGAGGCGTGATCCCGTGCGGCAGCATTTTCGGCAATCTGGAAGGCGCGACCGATAGCAGTATTGATGGTATCCACCTTGTCGGTCATCTTCTGGGCGGTTTCGCTGGAGAGGCGGGAGAGGTTGCGCACTTCATCAGCGACCACAGCAAAGCCACGGCCTGCTTCCCCTGCACGAGCCGCTTCAATGGCGGCGTTGAGGGCCAGCAGGTTGGTCTGGGAGGCGATTTTGGCCACATCCATGGCCATGGTGTTGAGCTCTATGGTGTAGGTGGTCAGGCTTTTTATCTCACCCAGCATGGCGTCCCGATTGGCCTGGGCGGAGTGCAGGATGGCCACTACCTCATTGAGTTGCTGCTGGCT
This sequence comes from Aeromonas sp. 159, assembly GCF_963862045.1. Lineage (NCBI taxonomy): Bacteria > Pseudomonadati > Pseudomonadota > Gammaproteobacteria > Aeromonadales > Aeromonadaceae > Aeromonas > Aeromonas sp. 159. The sequence goes on from NZ_CAWLMI010000059.1 coordinate 3,577, forward strand.
CTCGCTCAAGACTCCAGCCATGCCACGGGAATTGGCATCACCCAGTTCTCCGGCTGCCAGATGAGAAGCATTGACTGCTTCCTCCAGCTTGTTGGCCAAGCCGCTGAAGCGTTGAGTCAGGTCAATCATCGCGGCTTCGGTTTGTTGACGAGAGCTTTCAATTTGCTGGGACCAGATGGGGAGTGCCTTCTCACACACCTGTTCGAGCCCGATGATGGAGTGGGCGAGAGGATCGGTTGCGACGGTTTGTTCCTCTCCTGCACGATGTCGGGGTGTGTGCTGATGGAAGTTACTCGATGTCCAGAGCGCGGCGGCAATACCAACCAGCACATTGAGCAGCAGGTAGAGAGGTGACAGCGCATCGGCAAGCTGCAGCAACAGGCAGCTCAGCAGAGCAAGACCGATGCAGCAAATCCAGCAAACCGGTTCCCAAAGCGGTGTGTTCACGCCACTTTTGTGTTGTGCCATACGTAGCTTATCCCTGTGCAATTATTTGGTAAGAGGTAAAGGCGCAGGACCGAAACAGTCATGGTGCCCCTTGACGCTCTTTTCTTTATTTATAGTTGGCACAATAAGGTTAGCGGAAAAAAATTAATTGGCTGCAAATCGGAGTTGTTTGTATCAGCGATTGCCGTATCAAGTGGCTTGCGAAGTGGGGGGAAGAGCCAGGTGGGGATGAAAAGGAGAGAAGGAGCCTGAGGATTCAGGCTCCTGATGAGGATCACGCCTCGTTGGCGTGAGCCTTCTGGCAACCTTCCACGGCGTGGGCGATGAGCTCCAGCGCGCTCTTGTCGCATGGGGGGAGTTCAGCATCGCACGCCTTGATGGGGGTGACGCGATCGCCCCACTTGATGATGGCGGCTCCCCATGTCAGACCGGCACCGAAGGCAGCGGTCAGCAGATAGGAGTTCGGCTTGACGCGGCCCTGCTCCAGCGCTTCGCACAGAGCGATGGGCACAGTGGCTGCGGAGGTGTTGCCATAGTTTTCGATGTTGACCATCACCTTCTCCATCGGCGCATTCATCCGCTTGGCGAGGGTCTCGATGATGCGGATATTGGCCTGGTGCGGCACGATCAGGTCGACCTGCTCCGGCGCAATACCGGCCTGCGCCAGCACTGTGCTGGTGGCTTCACCCATGCCGCGTACGGCGCGTTTGAAGATCTCCGGACCTTCGAAGTTGAAGGTGAACAGCCCATCGATATCGGCAAAACGCACCCGATCAGTACCGAAGTTCGGTACGTGCAGGATCTCCCGGGCTTCGCTGTCACAGCCCAGCTTGTTGGCGATCAGGCCACACTCCTGTTCGTTTGCCTCGATCACCACGGCACCTGCCCCGTCGCCAAACAGCACGGCGGTATCGCGGCGTGCCCAGTCCAGCAGGTAGGTGAGGCGCTCGGCGCCGATCACCAGCACCTTCTTCATCATGCCGGTCTGCACCAGCGAGGTGGCGACGGAGAGGGAGTAGACAAAACCGGTGCAGGCCGCGTTGAGGTCGAATACGGCAGCGTTGACTGCGCCCAGCTTCTTTTGCACCGCAGAGGCGGCGCTTGGCAGCAGGTTGTCCGGGGTGGCGGTAGCCAGGATGATGCCATCGAGATCGCTCGCTTCCAGACCGGCGCAGGCCAGTGCGCGGCGACCGGCCAGGGTGGCGAGATCCGAGGTGCTGACATGGGAGATCCGGCGGGCCTTGATGCCGGTGCGCGGATAGATCCACTCGTCTGACGTATCCATGATGGTGCTGAGGTCGTCGTTGGTCAGCACAGAGGGAGGCAGGCATTTGCCCCAGCCGGTGATATTGGCGTATTTCATCTTGTTACCGCTTCTCAAAGTGGATCGCCCGCGGGCGGAAAATCGTGCAATTATGCCGTACGAGACAACCACTGTCATCTTGTGGTCATGGTTATGTGCGGGGGGCTCAGCTGTGCCATCTGGTCGCAAAGGGCTGCAACGTGCTGAGCATGGCTGGAAATTTTGCTTAAAACGCGGGACTCCTCTGCCCTAAGATAGGCGTTTCACCACCGATGAGGGTATCTCCTTGCTCAGAGCCAATCTCAACTTGTTGCCGACCCTCAAGGTACTGCTGGAGACCCGTAATATCAGCCGCGCCGCCGAGCTGCTGCACCTGAGTCAGCCCTCCATCAGCAAGCAGCTTGCCCAGTTGCGCAGCGAGTTTGACGACGAGTTGCTGGTGCGGGAGGGGCAACGCTGGCTGCTGACGCCGCGTGCCGAAGCGCTGGCCGCCCAGCTGGCGGATTCTCTCGGTGCGCTGGAGCGGCTCTACGAGGCCCCCGGGTTTGACCCGAGCCGCTGCGAGCGGGTATTTCGGCTCGCCTCCTCCGATTATGTGGCCCAGCATATCCTGCCCGATATCTGTGCCGCGCTCGCCAAACAGGCGCCGTTGGCGGCGCTGGAGTACAGCCTGTGGGACAAACGTCAGCTGCCGCAGCTGTGGCAGTCCGAGCTCGATCTGGTCTCTACCATCACCGAGCAGGTACCGGAGCAGATACGCGGTCTGCATCAGGGGGAAGATCGGCTGGCGGTGCTGATGGGACGTCACCACCCGTTGGCAGGCAAGACGCTTAATCTCGATGACTATCTCGCCTGGCCTCACCTGCAGGTGAGTGGCGGTGGCGACAAGGACAGCCCGGTGGAGCAGGTATTGGCGCCGCAGGGACTGAGTCGGCGCTGGTTTGCCAGAGTCCCCTTCTTTCAGGCGGCAGTGGAGGTGTTGCTGCGCACCGATTGCCTGATGACAACCCCGGCCCATATCGCCTGGCAGCTCTCCTGCGGCCATGAGTTCACCTTTGTCGATCTGCCATTTGCTACCCGCGACCAGCAGTATCATCTGCTGTGGCATAAGCGCCACCATCAGGATCCGGCCCACCGCTGGTTTCGCGAGCTGGCCTACCCATTCCTGCGGGATCACCTGCAACGTACCGTCGGCGAGAGTCGCAAGCTGCTCGGTCTCGGCGGTTAGCCGCAGTCAGTTGTGTGGTGCCATAGCCATTGGTTATGGAATCTATTCATAACTTTCACTACTGGCATAATGGCTCAGCCCGTACCCTGAATGCAGGTCATCATATCGAGCATATAAAGAGGAAATGCATGGAACTGACGAGTTGGCTGGCACTGGCCGCAATCTGCGTGATGGGCGCCATCAGCCCGGGGCCGAGTCTGGCGCTGATCATCCGCAACACTGTGCAGGGTGGGCAGGGGCACGGCGTCGCCACCGCGCTTGGCCACGGCCTCGGTGTTGGTATCTATGCGCTGGTCACCGCGCTTGGCCTCTCCATCATGATCACCCAGACTCCGATCCTGTTTGATCTGATCCGCTATGGTGGCGCCGCATTTCTTGCCTGGCTCGGGGTGAAAGCCCTGCTGGCAAAACCAGCCAGTGAAGAAGGGAATGAAGAGGTACATCAGTTGCGCGGTCGGCAGGGGGCCTTTGAAGGCTTTATGGTGGCCTTCCTCAACCCGCAGCTGGCGGTCTTCTTCATCGCTCTGTTCAGTCAGTTTGTGCGGGCCGATACCGGCTGGAGCGAAGGGGGCATCATGATGCTCACCGCTGGCGGGATCGATGCCGTCTGGTACGTGCTGGTGGCGCTGGTGCTCTCGCGCGGGCCAGTGCTGGCGTGGCTTAAAGCCAAATCCTTTGTGATCGATAAGGTGAGTGGCTTGGTGCTGCTGGGACTGGCACTCAAGGTGGTTATCTAATCCTGCATTTTGCGGATACCTTAAGCGGGATCAAGGCACGCAGGCGGTGAATGGGCTAGAGTAGCGCCCATTTGCTGTCCGCCCTGATCCCGAGACCATGCACCAGAACAAGCACCCGTTAAGCCACAACAACCGGTTGGAGCTGCTGGCTCCGGCCAAGAACCTCGCCTACGGCATCGAAGCCATCAACCATGGTGCCGATGCCGTCTACATTGGTGGCCCTGCCTTTGGCGCCCGCAGTGCGGCGGGCAACTCCATCGAGGATATCGAAGCGCTGGCACGTCACGCCCACCGTTTCGGCGCCCAGGTCTTTGTCGCCTTCAACACCCTGCTGCACGATCATGAGCTGGAGCAGGCCCGGCGGCTGACCCACCAGATCTACGAAGCCGGTGCCGATGCGCTCATCGTGCAGGATATGGGGCTGCTGGCGCTGGATTTGCCTCCCATCGCGCTCCATGCCAGTACCCAGACCGACAACCGCACGCCGGAGAAGGTGAAGTTTCTGCAGGATGTGGGTTTCTCTCAGGTGGTGCTGGCGCGCGAACTGTCTCTTGCGCAGATCCGCGAGATCAGCGCGGCGACCAATGTGCAGCTGGAGTTCTTTATCCACGGCGCGCTCTGTGTCTCCTACAGCGGCCAGTGCAACATCAGCCATGCCCGTACCGGCCGCAGCGCCAACCGTGGCGAGTGTGCCCAGCTCTGCCGTCTGCCCTGCTCGCTGCAAAAGCCGGACGGTGAAGTGCTGGTGGCCGACAGCCACCTGCTGTCGCTCAAGGATATGGATCAGACCGACAACCTGGAGGCGCTGATCGAGGCTGGGATCCGCTCCTTCAAGATTGAAGGGCGCCTCAAGGGGCTCGACTACGTCAAGAACGTCACCGCCTGGTATCGCCAGAAGCTGGACGCCATTCTGGATAGCCGCTCCGATCTGGTGGCCGCCTCTGCGGGTCGTTGCAGCTACAGCTTCACGCCTGACCCCAAGAAGAGCTTCAACCGCGGCAGCACCGACTATTTCCTCCATGGCCGCCAGCAGGGGATCGACTCCACCAAGAGCCCGAAATATGTGGGTGAACCGCTCGGGCGTGTCACCAAGGTGACCCGTGACGGTATCGAGATTGATGGCAAACAGGTCACCCTCAACAACGGCGACGGTTTGGGCTTCTTCAAGCCGAACAACGAGCTGGTGGGGATGCGCCTCAACAAGGTCGAAGGTAAGCAGTTACTTCTATCAGAACGCATGCCGGGGCTGAAGGTGGGGACAGAAATCTACCGCAACCACGATCAGGCGTTCAGCAAGATGCTGGAGAAGGCGAGCGCAGATCGCCGCATTCGGGTCGATATGGTGCTGGCAGAATGCGATGAGGGCGTGAGCCTCACGCTCACCGACGAGCAAGGCATCAGCGCCGCGGTGACCCTGCCTTGCGACAAACAGCCTGCCGACAATCCGGAGCGGGCGTTGCAGCAGGCGCGGGATCAACTTGGCAAACTCGGCAATACCCTGTTTGTGGCGCGCAAGATTGAGTTGGCATTCACTCACTCGCTATTTATCGCCGCATCACAGCTCAACGGTTTGCGCCGGGACGGCATCGCCGCGCTGGAGGCGGCTCGCGTGGCCAGCTACCAGCGCCCCGAGCGACGGATTGCCCTGCGGGATATCAACTATCCCCAGCACCGTCTCTCCTACCTTGGCAATGTGCTGAACAGCGCGGCCGAGCAGTTCTTCCGCGAACACGGGGTGGAGCGGATTGCTCCCGCCTATGAGGCGAACAAGGAGGAGCGGGAAGTGGTGCTGATGATCACCAAGCATTGCATCCGCTACAGCCAGAACCTCTGTCCGAACGAGGTACCCGGTCTCAAGGCCGAGCCGCTGGAACTCAAGATGGGTAAAGACACCTTCCGCCTGCGTTTTGACTGTAACCGCTGTGAAATGCATGTGATGGGCAGCCTGAAACGCTGATCAATGAGCCCCTTTCTCAGTCAGGAAAGGGGCAATTTTTTATCGCAGGCGCTCTACTCAGACTCCTTTAATCGCCCACCTCCCTTTAATTGCCCCTCTCCAGCGCCAGCAGCGCTTTTTTAATCTCCAATCCCCCCGCATAGCCGGTCAGGCTGCCGTTTTGGCCGATCACCCGATGGCAGGGAACGATGATCGAGAGCGGATTGCGGCCGTTCGCCGCGCCCACTGCCCGCACCGCATCGGGTTTGCCGATGGCGCGGGCAATATCCCTGTAGCTGCGGGTTTCGCCGTAGGGGATGTCGCACAGCGCTTGCCACACCGCCTGCTGAAAGGCAGTACCACGGGCGGCAAGGGGCAGGGAGAAGCGCAGCAAGCGACCGGCAAAATAGGCGTCAAATTCGGCGAGGAAGGGGGCCAGTGCTCCGTGATCTTGCTGCCAGCCACTCATATCGGGCAGTGCCCGCAGGCCCGCCACAAAGTCTACGTGCACCAGACCAGATTCATTGATGGCGACCAGCAGCTCGCCGCAGCGGGTCGGCAGGATATCGTAGCGGATCATGGGGTTATCTCCTGTTGTTGGTTATCCGGCTGGTTTTCGTTGCCAGTGGCATGGATCAGAAAATCGGGCGCTGCACTCATGGCATGCCACAGCCAGCTGGCAGCATAGCTGCGCCACGGCTGCCATGCTGCGCTTTGCGCCAATACCTCTTTCACCGGCAGCTTGGTGCCGCCGCCGAGTGCCTTTTGCAGTACCAGATCGGAGGCGGGGAAGGCATCGGTATCCAGCCCGCAACGCAGCCGCCAGTAAGCGACCGTCCAGGGGCCTATGCCCGGCAGCGCCAGCAACTGTTCGTCACTGGCTGTCGTGAGGGTCAGCTCGCCGCTGGCCAGCGCCTGTGCCACGCCCCGCAGGGTACGAATACGGCTGCCGGGCATGCCGATACCGTCGAGATCGAGTTCGCACAACTGGGCGGGGGTCGGTAGTTGCGCCACCCCGTATTGCGCCTCGGTGCGCGCCACCAGTCGCCCGAGTATGGTGATGGCTCCCTTGACCGAGACCTGCTGGCCGACGATGGCGCGCAGCATCACCTCGTATTCGTCCCAGCCACCCGGCAGCCGCACGCCGGGCCAGCGTGTCTGCAAACGGCCCAGTAGCGGATCCTGACCGAGCTGATCGCCGATCCGCTGCATGTCGGCATCGAGGTCCCACATCCTGCGCACCCGATAGAGCAGATCGGGCAGAGCTGCGAGCGGCAGATCATGGACGGTAAGCTGCAGGCTATGCTCCTTGCCCTGCGCGATGCGCACCAGCGCGACCTGATCGCCGACCCGGTAGCGCCGCTCATACACCTCGCCATCTACTCGCTCCAGCCCGGGGATCGCCCGCAGCCGGTAGAACGCCAGCATGGCCGCCACGTCATACGGAGGGCGGTAGGGCAGTTGCAGCGTCAGGGTTGCGCCGCGCGGCTGCGTGCTCATGTGCTCTGGCGCGTCACCGTGCTGCTCCTGCTGGCGCAGGGAGCGCGGGGCCAGTCCGTAGGCGTTGAGCCAGGCGTCATTGAAGCGGCGGATGCTGGCAAAGCCAGCGGCAAACGCGATGTCGGTGATGGGCAGCCCAGTTTCAGTCAGCAGTCGTTTCGCGAGCAGCAGGCGGCGCGTCTGCTCCACCTGTTTTGGCGAGGCGCCGAGGTGCTGCTCGAATTGGCGGCGTAGCGTGCGTTCGCTGATCCCGGCCTCAGCGGCGAGTTCAGCGAGCGTGCCGTCAGCCAGCTCGCCGCGATCGATGCGCGCCAGCAGACGTGCCAGTTCAACCGGCAGATCGCCACGGGCGGCGGGGGCCAGTTCAGGGCGGCAGCGCAGGCAGGGTCGCAACCCATACTGCTCGGCGGCCGCGGCGCTTTGGAAGTAGCGCACATTGTGCTCGTGCGGTGGCCGTGCCGGGCAGACTGGCCGGCAGTAGATGCCGGTCGAGAGCACGCCGGTAAAGAAGCGGCCATCAAAACGAGCGTCGCGGGCGAGCCGTGCGGCGTGACACTGCTCGCGGCTGAGGGTGTTGATCACCTCATCCGGTGACGACTCTGGGCTGGGCTTTGCATTCATGGTGTTGGCGGCTTTGCTGGAATAGATGGCAAGAGAGTAAGGGGGCTCGGGGGCCGTGACTAGCCAGAAACGGACAGGGATAGCAAAAATTGGCCAAAGGTTTTTTTGCTCTTTCATTGCACGGCCGGGTTTCACTCTTCGTCACGCTGTTATTCATATGTCTCGGCTCGACAGAAGGGAGCATAACGGACGGTTCGTAGGCACGATTGGCTTAGCTTTATTTGCATAGCGAGATTAGTGGCGGCGAAAACTGCTTAAAAATTAATAACAGATCACATAACTATCTTTTTTACATTGAGTGTGGCGATTTTGTGTTGTTCAATCGAGTCAGTTAATTTTTGATGATTATTAAGTCATCACGTTTGCGGCCCAGGGCCGACCAATAACAACAACACTTGCCAAGGATGATAAGTGAACGACTGTAAGGCATGGCCCCATTGCCGGGGGTTTAGTCTGATCGAGTTGTTGATCGCCATGACGGTTGTCAGCATTCTCGCGGCCATCGCGTTGCCAGCGTATCAGGGTTATCTGCAACAGGGACGCCGTTACGAAGCGCAGCAGCAATTGCTGGAGCAGGCGCTCGCCCTCGAACGTATCTATACCCAACAGGGCCGTTATCCCGATACGTTTGCTACCCCTTCCAACACGGATTTCTACCAGTTCAGCTACAGCCAGCAAGATGCTGGCGACTACCTGCTTAAAGCCATTCCAACGACGCGACAACAGGATGAGTGCGGCACTCTGACCCTCGATCAGACCGGTTATCGCGCGGCCAATCGCCATGACTGCTGGGGATCATAAGATGAATGTGCGCGGATTTACTCTGATTGAGTTGATGATCACGGTCGGTATAGCCGCCATCTTGCTATTGGTCGGGTTGCCCTCCATGAGTCAGCGCCTCGCGGCCGAACGGCTCGATCGCAGTGCGACCGAACTCGCTTCAGCCTACCGCTTTGCCCGCAGCGAAGCGGTCAAGCTGACCCTGCCGGTGGTACTGCAGGGCACCGAGAACGGTGGCTGGGAGGTGATGGCTGACAGCAAGTTGCTGCGTCAGGCAGCAGCACCTGCTGGCGGAGTGGTGATCAAGCCGTTTGACCCCATCCAGATCGCGCCAACCGGCAGTAGCAGCCACGCCGAGATCATTTTGGCCAATCGCCTCGGTGAGCAGCGGGTGCTCTGCGTGGCCCCGAGTGGCCAGCTGCTGCAAGGGAGCTGCTCATGAGACACGTCGCACTTGCCCGCCAGCAGGGCTTCAATCTGGTGGAGATCATGGTCTCCATGGTGTTGGCGGTGATGGTGTTTCTCGGTCTCGCCAAGGGGCAGGTGGTCTCGTTGCAGCAGGCGCATTACAGCTTGCAGAGCACGCTGGCTACGATCGAGGCGAGCAACAGCGTGGAGCAGATCTGGAGTTCGCTGTGTGAAGTGCAGCGCAAGCCCGAGCGGTTCACCCAGTCCGATTTTCTTGCCCGCTTCACCCTGCACGAGGGCCACCGGCTGGTGCTACCGAACCGTTATAGCGACAACTTTGTGGTCGCTATCGAGTGGCAGGATGAGCGGGTCTCCGGCGCCAAGCGGGTGGAGCTGAACGCAGGATTTCCGCCCTTATGCTGAGCGTCCCCTCACGGCAACGAGGCGTCAGTCTCGTCGAGCTGATGATCTCCATGGTGCTCGGTCTGATGCTGATGCTGGCGATTTTTGCCGGTTACGCCCCGATCAAGAGCACGGTCGAACAGAGCAAGGCGCTGGAGCAGGCGAACGAAGTGCTGCGCTTTGCCACCCTCACCTTTACCAACAGCATCAAGCAGGCGGATCAACTGATAGCCGTGACCCCTGATCGCCTGACGCTGGCCTTCAAGGTTGAGGGGGGCAGTCAGGTGCTCTCCTGCCTTGGCAACCAGAAAACCGCCGATTTTACCGAGCAGTACCGCTTCACACCGCCGGTACTCAGTTGCGATGACGGAGATGGCCCGCGCCTGTTGCTGGCCCATCTTCAGGATCTTGAATTCGGCCAGCAGGGTGCGTTGGTCAATATCCGCATCTTGCCCGAAGGGTTGCCCAGCTATCTGGCGCCGGGAGTAGAGGTGCAGGTGGCCCGCCGCAAGGCGGTCTGGGCAGCAGCGTTGGCCACATCCGGTGCCAACGCTACAGCAGGGGGAGCGGGATGAACAAGGGATTGCAGGGGCAGCGGGGAGCCGTACTGCTGGTGGTGCTGGTGGTGAGCCTGCTGTCGAGTCTGCTGGTGTTTACCAGCATTCAGGAGAACCAGTTGCAGACTCGCCTGAGCGGCAATTTTCACAAGAAGATCAATGCGCAGCTCAGTGCCGAGCAGGGCATGAACGAGAGCTATCGAGCCCTGCATCAGGCCCTTGGCGCCGAACCGCGGATAGAGTGGGAGCGGCTGGTGCAGAAGGTGCCTGGCAAGGGGGAAGGAGCCATGGCGGGCAGCCGCTTCCGCATCGATCAGTTGGATGCCTCTGCTGGCAGCAAGCTGGCGTTGCAGAGCCATGGCCGCTATCTGGAGGGCAATGCCAGCCTCAACGCCCTGTTTGCCCTCAAGCGTGAGCCCGGCAATCTCATCTTTCAGGATTCGGTGGTGGCGTGTGAAGGGTTGAGCCTCTCTGGGAGCGGTTTTATCGACAGCTATGACTCGCGCAAGGGCAAATATGGCGGCACCAACATTAACCAGAATGCCAAGGTGGCGACCGTCAGTGACAAGGCCAATGTAGTGCTCGACGGCAATTCGCCAATTTGGGGCGATGTACGGGCGACCGGCTCCGTGACCCTGAACGGATCTTCTCCCATCTCCGGCAACGTGAATGCCGGGAGCGACGTCATTATCTCCCCCTCTTCGGACAAGATTGTCCGGGTCTCCGGCAATGTGAAAGGGGGCGGTAGTTTGACCCTGAAAGGGGGGCGCATCGGTGGTCAGGTGGCGGTCAATGGCAATGTTTCCATGGACTGGGGTACCAGCATCGACAGCGGCAAACTCAGTTATGGTGGTGCTGGTTTTTTTAAAGATCAGGAGAACCAGAAGTATCTGGATCCCGAGTACCGCAACGATCCTAGGTTGCCACCGGTGGCCGGGCAGGTGTGTGACCCGCTCAATGTGACCGCGCTGCCGAACTCTCCCAAGCTGGCCAATCTGCCGCTGAATGGCCCGTTGACGCTGGGCGCCACCCAGCAGATGGTGCTGACCACGGATCCTGCCACTGGCTCGGTCACCAGCAGCAACCAGCACAAGCCTGGGCTGCCGCTATCCGGCAAGGGGGAGCTGTTTGGCAAGGAGCAGACCATTTATCAGCTCGACAGCCTCAATATGGGGGCCGATGCCAGCCTCACCATCAAGGGGGATGTGGTGCTGCTGATCGACAAGGATTTCACCATGACTGGCAGCAACAAGTTGACGGTGAGCGAGGGGAGCAGCCTGACCCTGATCGTCAGCGGCAAGGTCGATCTCGGGGCCGGTGCAGAGGTGACGGCAGCCAAGCAGGGGCTGACCACTGGCGGTACGCCTGCTATCTCCCTCTATTCCGCGTATAGCGGCAAGGATGGGATCAAGCTGTCGGGCAATACGCCGCTCTATGCCGCTCTCTATGCCCCGCTGACCGAGATGAAGATCAGCGGAAGTGGCGGTCTGTACGGGGCGGTGCGGGCAAAACACCTGACCGAGAGTGGCGCGGGCGGTGTGCACTATGACGAGGCGCTGGGCATGGCAGATTTGGGGGATGATCAGGGGCCGCCTCCGACACTGGCACTGCGGCAGTGGCACTTTGTGCAGTGAGGCTGGCGAGCCGCTAAAAAGGATCGAACGGGGCGCGCAACTGTGAGAAGGTGGAGATCTGTCCACCCAGTCGTTCACTGTTGAGGAGAGCTCCATGCCAGGCCCCGCTCGCGCCGGTGCCCTGATCTATGCCAAGGATCCGGGCTTGCTGACCCACTTTTACCGTACATTGCTGCAGATGGTGGTCTGCAATCAGGATGAGCAGCTGGTAGTGCTGGAAAACAGCGATATCCAGCTGCTGATCCATGCCATTCCTGCGCCTTATGCCGGGCAAGTCGTTATCAAGCGGCCGCCAGCACTGCGGGAAGAGGGGGCCATCAAGCTGTTCTTCACCGTATCCAGCCTCGCCTGGGCAGAAGCGAAGGCGGCGGATCTCGGCGGCGGTTTGCTGCCACAGCAGTGGACAGGGCCCGGCTTTGTGGTGCGCAACGCCTTCGACCCTGAGGGCAATATCCTGCAACTGTGCGAGTTGCTGGGTTCCCCTGATCCTCTCTGAATCCTCTCTTTTTACAGCATGGTGGTGGGGCGTGCTGTGCCATGTACCGCCATAAAAACGGGGCCCTTTAGTGGTCAACTAAAAAGGGCCCCGTTCTGCTGTTAGCTTACTGCGCTCATTACTTCAGGTAGCGCTGTTCCAGATGCTGGCGCAGCCAGTGCGGATTGAGCGCTTCACCGGTGGCGCGGCGCACCAGCTCGTCGGTGCTGTGCAGGCTCCCCTGTGACCAGATGTTGCGTCCGAGCCAGCCGAAGATCTCCGGCAGGCGGCCCGCCACGATCACCTCACCCATGCTGCCCAGCTCTTTTTCGAGGGCAAAACGCAGCTGGGCGGCATACATGGCGCCCAGGGTGTAGCTCGGGAAGTAGCCAAACGAGCCGTCGGTCCAGTGAATATCCTGCATGCAGCCATTGCGGTAGTTGCCCTTGGTGGAGAGCCCCAGCCACTGCTGCATCTTGGCATCCCACAGCTCGGGGATGTCGGCCACCTCGATCTTCCCTTCCACCAGATCGCGCTCCAGCTCGTAGCGCAGGATAACGTGGGCCGGATAGGTCACCTCGTCTGCATCGACCCGGATAAAGCCCGGTTCGACCCGGCTGTAGAGCTTGGCCAGATTGTCCGGCGCAAACGCCGCCTGCTCGCCGAAGTGGTGACGAATACGTGGCGCCAGCAGCGCGAGGAAGGCTGGATGATGCCCCAGCTGCATTTCACAAAACAGGCTCTGACTCTCGTGGATCGCCATGGAGCGCGCCTCGGCCACCGGCTGACCCAGCAGATGGCGCGGCAGCCCCTGCTCGTAACGGGCGTGACCGGTCTCGTGCACTATGCCCATCAGGCTGGAGACAAACTCCTGCTCGTTATAGCGGGTAGTGATCCGCACGTCGGTCGGCACGCCGCCACAGAAGGGGTGACTGCTCACATCGAGCCGGCCGTGGGCGAAATCAAAGCCGAGCAGTCCCATTACCTCCTGACCGAGCGCTTGCTGGGTCGGGATGGGGAAGGGGCCTTGCGGCAGCAGCAGGGCATCGCCCTTCTGCTGTTCACTCACGGTCTGGATAAGAGCCGGCAGCCAGCTGGCGAGATCGCCGAAGATCTGATCGAGCCGTGCGCTGGTCATGCCCGGCTCATAGAGGGCAAGCATGGCGTCGTAGGGGCGCACGCCAAGCGCATCGGCCCGCAGCTGCGCTACTTCACGGGAGAGTTTCACCACCTCCTCGAGATTGGGGGCAAAACCGGCCCAGTCGTTGTTCTTGCGCTGGCTGCGCCAGGCGTGCTCGCACTTGCTGCCAGCGAGCGACAGCGCTTCGACCAGCTCACCGGGCAGCAGGCTTGCATCTTGCCACTGGCGCTTGATCTCGCCGAGGTTGGCCCGTTGCACTTCATCGAGCGGTTCGCTCTCGGCCTTGGCAATCCAGTCGCCCAGCTCGGGAGCGGTGCGCTTCTGGTGGATCAGCAGACCGAGTTCGGCCATCGCTTCGGCGCGGGCATCGTTGCCCCCTTCCGGCATCATGGCCGCCTGATCCCAGCCACAGATGGCGGCGAGGTGGCTAAAGCGGTGGATCTGTTGCTGATGTTGTTCAAGCTTTTGATATGACATGGGATTGTCCTTGTTATCGTCCCTGATGGTATGCCGCCCCGTACCTGGCATGCTCGGGGCCGTTCGATGCTAACACCGCCGCTGTATAGTTGACCACCTTCACGCAGGCGGGCCAAAGGCGTGGGGGCGAAACGCGGATTAGCCGAGCCGCTTCTGGTGCCGTTCGCGGTTTTCCGCTTTTTTGCGTTCGCTTTTACGCAGCAGCACATAGAGGGCACCGCTGCCGCCGTGGCGACGCTCGGCGCTGTGGATCGCCATGACGGCGGGCAGTTGTGGCAACCAGGCGCTCACATAGCTTTTCAGCAGGGCGCGCGGGGTGCTGCGCTCCCCCTTGCCGTGCAGGATCAGCAGACAGCGGATATCCCGGGCTTCACAATCCGCAATGAACTGCACCAGCGTCTGGCGCGCCTCATTGAGGGTTTTCTGGTGCAAGTCCAGGCTGGCCTGCAGCTCGTATTTGCCGAGCCGCAGCTTCTTGTAGACCCCCTCCTGCACCCCATCACGCTTGAAGCCGACGATTTCGTGCGGATCGCGCATCTCGATGGCCTCCATGGTGAGGTGGTCGAGGGCGAGTTGCTCGGCGGTGGCAGCCTGACGGCGAGCGAGCTGCGCCTCGGTCGGGGCGGATTTGGCCGCATGGGGATGGATGTTGTCGCTGCGAATGGGCCGCACGTCGGCCACTTCATTCATAAATAGCGAGAGTTCGTCGTTATGAGACACGGCAGGCTCCCCATAAGAAAAAGTGGGGGCCATTATAACGGTCGCAACCGGCACAGAAAACGGGGAAAGGGGGAGGGGGATAAGGGAGGCCCAGCATGGATACCAGTGCAGCTTGGCTCGGGAATCACAGTCGCGAACCATAAAACAGCACAGGCGGTCAGTGTGAACTGCCGCCTGTGGTCAGAGGATTATTTGCCCTCTTTGGGTTGTTGAGAATGGGGTTGCTGTGAATGAGGCGGTTGCGAGTGCATCACCTTGTAGATGAAGTAGGCCGCGTAAGAGCTGATGAGCAAGAAGGTGCCGATAATCACCAGCATCGACATCAATCCCACGCTGTTGCCAAACATCAGGTCCAGCCAAAAGTCCATTTTATTGCTCCTGTCACCCGGTTGATGACAGGCATGATAAATACCTCTTTGCCCCGTCCGGGATGATCCCGATCAACTCCCTTGCAGGTTGTTTAATAACCAGTGCGATCTGTGATCGTTCTCACTGGACTCCTTGCGACCGAGCCTGCACAGGGCCCGGTGTGGTGAGCGGGGTAATGCGCCACCCTTGCTGCTCCAGCAACGCCAGCAACCCCTGCTCGCCATAAAGATGCAGGGCGCCTACCACGATAAAGCTCTCATTGGGCAGGGTGGACCATTTCTTCAGCCAGTTGTGATTGCGCTCGGCCAGCAGGGTCTGCTCCATCCAGCTTTGCAGCGGGGGGGGAGCCATCTCCTCCTTGAGCAGATTGATCAGCGTCGCCTCATCTCCCTGCTGCCACGCCTTCATCACGGCGGCGAAACCACTCTCCAGCATCGGTAGCTCATCAAGGGTGCTGGCGAGCATCAGGGTCTGGTTGTCACCCACGCTGGCCAGATAACCGAGCTGCTCTAGCAGGGTTTCAAAGCCCACCACCGGTTTGCCCTCTTTGGCGGCCCGGACGGCAAAGTGCTGGTCTATCCCGAGTTCACTCTTGAAGTCGGAGCGGGCCATGGCGGCCTGGGTCAGGGTAATGGCGGCAAACCAGGGGCGCAGGGTGGCGAGGGTCGCCTCGTCGATGCCATAGCGGGCCCCCGCCATCAGGGTGCGTTGATAGAGCTCGGCGGGCAGATGATCCTTGAGCGGTTTGCCATCCACCAGCCGGGTGAGGGAGCCGGTCTGTTGCCACTGATCCGGCGTGATGCTGTTCATGTCCACCTCCATCACCAGTGAGCGGCTCTGCAGCCAGGCGCGCTCGACCGGCTCGGGCAGAGGATAGAGGGTTGGTTTACCTGCATGGATGGAGCCCAGCAGCCAGTGTTGCTGGTTGCCCTTGCTCACCCGATAGAAGGCGGGATCGGCAAAGGCGTGCAGCGGTAGCAGCAGGCAGAGCAGGAAGGCAAAGAGGGTGCGATGAAATCTCATGGGGATCCTTAATGTGCGCCGGGTGACTTCTCTTGCTGACAATAACTCCTATGATAAGTCCTCATTTCAGATAACCAAGAGGTTTGCCATGCCCCATCTTCGTTTTCGCGCCGTGACGCTCGAGACCCTGCAACAGCTGAGCGGCCCGCTGCTGGCCGAGCTTTGCGAGCTGACCGGCGGCAAGCCGGAGTTTGTCACCATGGAGCGGATTGATAGCTGCTGGATACGCAACGGCGAGCCCGAGGCGGGTTTTCCGTTTGTCGAGCTGCACTGGTTCGAGCGGCCACAAGAGATGCAGGACGCCGCCGCGCGCCTTATCACGCGCCATTTGAAACGGGTGCTGGGGGAGCAGACCTATGTGGTGGTGCAGGTGATCCCTCTGGTCAAGAGCGCCTACTACAGCAATGGCGAGCACTATTGAAGAGAGGGACAAACCAGGTTGGTGGGGCGGGTGACGCCGCTACCCGGCTAACGCCACTTGGGCGACCGGGTACTTGGTCGCCAATCACGGGATCAGGCCGATTTGACCAGCAGTTTATCGAGCCAGCGAGTGGGCAATACCCGTCGCAGGAAGGCAAACAGCCGGGTCGGAGTGGTCACAGGATAGCGCGCCTTGGGATGGGCGTGGGTCAGCGCATGGAGCAGCGGCGGGATGCAGGCTTCGCTTGGGAGGGTAAAGCCGCTGGTGGCCCCCTCTTTTTCCAGCCGTGTCAGGGTCTGGCGGTAGGCCGACTGATGACGGCTCTGGGCCGGATCGATGTGCCGCAAGAAGGCGCTGCGGGCATTGGCACGAAAACGGGTATCGATGGGGCCTGGTTCAATCAGGCTGATATGTACCCCGCTACCCGCCAGTTCGAGGCGTAGAGTGTCGCTATAACCTTCCAGCGCAAATTTGCTGGCGTTGTAGGCGCCGCGATACTTCATGGCAACCAGTCCCAGAACCGAGCTGTTCTGCACTATCCGCCCCTCTTTGGCCTCCAGCATCGGCGGCAGCACCTGACGGATCAGATGGTGCCAGCCAAACAGGTTGGTATTGAATTGTTCCCTGAGCGCTTCGGTGGGCAGATCTTCCAGCGCCCCGGGTTGGCCATAAGCGCCATTGTTGAACAGGCCATAGAGGCGCCCGCCCGCCAGATGGAGCGCCGCACTGGCACCCAGCTCGATGGAGGCAGGGTCCGCCAGATCCAGCTGTACCGCCAGCAATCCCTGTTGCTGCAAACGGGCCACATCTTCCGCCTTGCGTGCCGAGGCGATCACGGTAAAACCGTGCTGCCCCAGCGCCTGTGCGGCGGCGAGGCCAATACCGCTGGAACAACCGGTGATCAGAACAAAACGGGGCATGATGGCGTCCTTGTGACTGCTGACAAAAGCGTGTGGGCAGGTGAGCGGGTAAAATTCTTATCCGGCTCGCATGTTAGCTTGCCAACCGGTAAAAAGAAAACCGGGCCAAGTGGCCCGGTTTGCTGACATCGTATTGCCTGATTACATGATGGTAAACGGCATGATGATGTGGAACTTGACGTCACGCTCGGAGGTAAACACGTTCGGATAGTCAGTCCAGCCCTTCCAAGTTGATGGCAGGTCATTGTTGTAGTCGGTGTAGTGCAGTTTGAACAGGGTGCCTTTCAGCTTGCCATCCTGCACGGTATAGCTGACATCGAAGTTGGCTGCCCACTCGGTATCGCCTTCAGCAACTTTAGTTCCATCACCTTTCTCCATATCCCAGCCGTAAGCACCGGATACGCCTACAGACCAGCCAGGAGCACCAACCAGGTCATCCAGAGAACGTGTTACACCGAAGAACAGCGCTTTTTCGTTGTTGGCGTTCCAGTCAGAGCGGGAGTCCCACCAAATTTCGTTGGCGCCCTGGGAGTTGCCGTAACCACGGGTCAGACGGGGCAGGTAGTTGCCTTCAACACCCTCAGCTTTGGTCCACATACCTTCCAGACGGAAACCGTACTGCGCATAGTTCCACGCAGCTGTCAGTGCTTGTTGCCATGCCAGGCCATCATAAGTTTCTACATCACGACCAGAGGCGTTTTTGTACGTTTCTGTTTCGGAGCCATAGAATTGGTAGCTGGTTGACAGGCCGCCCAGTACGTCAAACTTGTGAGCCAGTTTGAAGTGGTAGCTATCCATATAATCGGCTGATTGGCCGAAAGAGCCAGTAATGGCTGTGCCATTTTCAAAGGTGTAACGAGCGGCGACGGCATGGATGTAGTCGATCTCGTTTTCTTTATCGAAGGTATTACCCCAAGCTCCGCCCCACGCTTTACTTTTATAAAAGCCTTGGGTTTCTTTGAACCAGGGAGCTTTGTATTCATCTGCGATAGCGTAGGTCAAATAGAGACCACCTACGTTACCTTCAACTTGTCCACCACGATAAGTACCTGGTTGGTAGGACCAGTTAACGCCAATCTGGCCAGGAACATACAATTGGGTATAGCCAGCTTTTGCAGTAAGACCTTCAACCAACTTCAACTTAAGGGCTGCGTTGGTCAGGCTTGCGCCATTTTCTGATTCGGTGTTGCTGGTTCCCCAAGCTCGTCCCCAGAAAGAGAATTCATTCTCGGCGTTGACCGGGTTACTTTCATCAATGGCTAAGTCATAGGCAGTGTATCCGCCCAAGTCCAAGCCAACCACGTCCCATGCATAACCCGAGTTGAAGTTAAGAGCTAATTGAGCGGTCGCATGGCTCAGGTTTGAGCGATATTTTCCGGTGTTATCTGCAGGTACTACACCTGAGTCAACACGGGCGCGATCACGCTGGAAGTAGAACAGACCACCGGTCAGTTTGGAGTCTTTCACGAAGGTTTCATAGGACTGGCCGTATTCCGGGCTCATCATATCCTGAGCAGCCAACGCCATACCGGGGGCGACCAGAGCGGCTACCACAGCGGCACTCAAAGCGGCGCGCTTGAAGATCACTTTTTCCATTTTTATTGCTCCTGATTTTATGGACTTAGCTTTTTTTTTCCGGCAGTTGGCATCGGCCTACCGCTCGGTATTGGCATTGCAATCAAAACCCCGAAGGGCAAAAAATCTTGTCTTGGCTACCTGCAAACCCAGATGTCTTGGCACATCTGTAGTTGGCAGTCCTGATCATCACATGTTGTTTTTTTATGTTCCGATTCTTGGCTATCGGACAACCCCAAGAGTACGTTCGCGGTGCGAAATATCAATGAAAAGTTCCCTCAACGTTTCAAAAGTATGACCGAGTGCAAATAATCATGGGCAAGGTCGTAAACAGCCTCATGGCAGGTATCACGGTGATGAGAGCGTTTTCTTGAGGCTGCGGCCAGCGCCAGTGCGGGTTTTCATCCGGTACGGCGGAAGAGGTGTCAGTTAACCTGCCGATAACAGATAATTTTGTGCCACAAAAAAACTTTCCCTCTGGTCGTAGGGAAAGTGATCTGGTGGGGATGCGGGGCGAATAGGGGTCAGCCTTGCTGGCCGAGGATGCGGGGGATCTGCTGCGCCTGATGGTGGATATGGGAGGAGACCTGCACCGAGAGCTGACTCACCTGACGGGCATGCTGATGGATACGGGTGATCAGATCGGCAAAACTGGCCAGCTTGTGTTCCTGACTTTTGGCGTTGTCGGCGCCCTGCAGGGCGATCACTGCGGTGTTGCGGGCGATCTCCCGCACTGCCTGGGTAGTTTGGCGCAGTTGTTCCGCCTGCGCTCGCTGGCGGCTTGATTCGCTGGTGATCCGGTTCAGTACAGTGCCAAGTTGTTCGCCGGATTGGGTCAGGCGCCCCAGAATATCGGTGATCTGGTTGAGGGATTGCTGGGTATTGGCCGAGAGGTGGCGCACTTCATCGGCAACCACGGCAAAACCGCGTCCCTGTTCCCCTGCGCGGGCCGCTTCGATGGCGGCGTTGAGGGCCAGCAAGTTGGTCTGCTGAGCGATATGACCGATCACATCGACAATGGCCGTCACATCGGCAACCGAGCGGGTAAGGGCTTGCAGCGCCTCATCACTTTCGTCAATTGCCAGTCCGGTCTGATGAGTGGCGTGCAGCATGCTCCCCACCAGATCTTCGCTCTGGCTCATCGCCTGTTCGTTATGGTGGGCATGCTGGGCGATGTCGGCGGCGACCTGATGGACCTCTCCGGCCAGCTGGTTCAGCTCATCCATCATCTGACCGCTCTCATCGACCACCTGTTCGGTGGTGCGGGTGCTGTGGTGGATCTCGTCAACCTGACTGACCATCCCTTGCAGACTGAGGGATACCGCTGATAGCTGCCCCTCTTTTTGTTGTTGATTCTGCTGCAAGCGACCGATCAGCCGGTTGTAGCTGGCAACAATATCGGCCAGCTCGTTGCGATCGCGCCCGGCAGGCAACGGCTCGGCCTGCCCCGTCTGATCGAGCTGCAGAAAGGCTCCGCGCAGTCGCAACAAGGGGGCGAGCAGCCAGCGTCGTTGCACCAGCGCAAACAGCAGGGCGACTATCACCAGACAGAGCGCCAGCGTGCCGAGGATGGTGGCCAGCTCCTGATTGACGGCTTGCCGTTCGTGGGCAAGTTGTTCCCCCATCTGTCTGGTCGCTTGCAACATCGCCATGATGTCTTGCTGCACGGTCTGGCGGCCAGCCTGTTGTTGCTGGAGCGCCGTGCGGCTGTTGGCCAGCTCCTGCGGATAGCGGCCCAGCAGCGAACGTAATTCGCTGCGCGGTTGATCTCCCAGCTCCTTGCGTACCGGCTCCCCCAGCGTGAACTCATCGGCGGGAGCCTCTTCATACAGGCCGAGCAGCGGCAAGGCTTGCAGCGCTTGCGCCTGTTTTTGCAGTGCCTCCAGCTCAAAGCGGATCCCTTCGAGCAGCTTCTCATTGCCCTGCTCCATATAGCTTTGGCGCAAATGGGCGAGGCGCGGCAGGCCCGCCAGGATCTCGGCCGCACCGCTACGATATTGCTGTGCCGCGGCAGATTGTTCTGTGCTGGCACCTTGCTCCCCATAGCGGATCAGCGCCATGGCCTGGCTGCCCAGCTCACTCTCCGCATTTTGCAGCAGCAGTTGGCTGTTGCCCGAGAGCTTGCCTGCGGCCTGATAGTCGTGCGCGATGCGCTGCCCCATCTGTTCGAGTTGCTGCCTGAGCGGGGCCGCCACGGCATCATCCTGAGCGGCCAGCGAGGAAAGCGCTTGCTGGCGGATCTTCTCCGCAGCGGTCAGTTGCTGTGGATCGCCGCTGTTGAGGTAGTCACGCAGGCTGTTTTGCAGGGTCACGGTCACCAGTTGTTGCAGCGTCTCGTGCTGATGCTGGGCCTGATTGGTACGGGCAAGCTGCTGCCAGCCGTGGTAGAGGGCCAGCGCCTGTCCTCCCGCGACCAGTAACAAAACAAGGGAGGAGAGGGTGGCGTAATGGGCGATTTTCACGGGGTAATTCCTGTCAGCACAGACCATGGGGGAGCGTGGCCCGAGCCTAAACAGGGATGATGGCGTTTTTATGACAGCATGGTCAGGTGGCCCTATTTTACCGACTTAACTGGCTGGGGATGCCAGTGCTCTGTTGCGTTGGCCCAGCATACCGAGCAGGGCGCCGCCCATGATAAGTGCACCGGCCAGCAGATGGCGCGAGGTCAGTGCTTCTCCATTGAGCAACACCAGCAGCAAGGTACTCAGCAGCGGTGTCAGGTAGGCAAGGGCACCGATCCGGCGTGGATCGCCGTCTCGCAGTGCCAGATACCAAGTCACAAAGGCCGCCCCCATGGGGCCCAGCGCCAGCCCGATGATGAGCCACCAGTCACTGGTGGGGATCTGCGTGAGTGGCAGGGGCCCCTCCAGCAGACGGGCAAGCAGCAGCGCCAGCAAACCCGCGGGCAGACAGGCTGCCGCAGTGACCACGGCGGGGGCTGGCGGCAGACGGCGTGATAATACCGAGTAGGCTCCCCAGACGACAGCTGCACCGAGCGCCAACAGGTATCCCGGCAGATAGGTCTGCTGTAGTTGCAGCTCGCCGTTGACCATCACCAGCATGGAGCCCGCCAGACCAAAGGCGCCAGCCAGCAGGTGATTGGTATGGAGTGGATGGCCGGGCAACAACAGCGGGGTGAACAGAATGATGCAGAGCGGCCAGAGGTAGTTGATGAGGTTGGCCTCCAGCACCGGGGCATGGCGAAAGCTCATAAAGAGCAGCAGATGGTAGAGCAGCAATGCCGTAACCGTCACCAGCCAGGTAATAGGGCGAGCGCGCCATTGGCGCCAAAACGGCAAGGCCCCGACCCCGCAGAAAAACAGCACCAGCCCGACCAGCACCAGTGGTGACACGCTGGTGACCCGTGACGTCAGCGCCGCCAGCGAGGCCCACAGCACAATGGTCAGCAGTGCAAAACCGGTGGATCTATCCCACCAGGAACATCCGGACATCCAACACTCCTTTGCAAGATGAATGAGCAACAGAAAAGTGTGCAGTCTAACAGAGTGACAACCGACAAACAGTTTCGAGGCGGGCGATGACTTGCAAGCTGGTTGTTCTGTCCGAGCGGGCTTAGCCAGTGGAAAGTTAGCACTGGCAAAGGATTGGAGGTTTGCCCTGAAAAGAATAAATGCTCTATATAGAGCAACTTCTTGCTCACTAACTGGTGATTTATACGGATTAGGCAAGTAATCACGATTAAATTCACTGCTCTCGGCAACTTATTGCGTGCTTGTGCGTTGAGCGAGAACTGGTAGAAGGTAATTACCTGATAAGTAAGGAATAAAAAAGTGGCATGGTCGCTGCTAAAGGTTGGTCGAGTGCTATCTCGTTTAACCAACCTATTTAGGAGCATACCCATGCCAACTCCATGTTATATCAGCATCGAAGGTAAAACCCAGGGCAATATCACCGCCGGTGCCTTCACTTCCGATTCCGTCGGCAACATCTTCGTACAAGGTCACGAAGACGAGATGCTGGTACAAGAGTTCCAGCACGTTGTGACTGTCCCGACCGACCCGCAATCCGGTCAGCCGGCTGGTCAGCGTGTCCACAAGCCGTTCAAGTTCACCGTTGCGCTGAACAAAGCTGTGCCGCTGATGTATAACGCACTGGCTTCCGGTGAAATGCTGCCGAAAGTGACCCTGA
>NZ_CAWLMI010000060.1:0-57964 GCF_963862045.1 Aeromonas sp. 159
AAAGTCAAGCGATTGTTTTCGCTTTTCTTTCGGCGCCGGCTTCACTAGGAAGCTTGCTCATCAGGTTGGCGTGTTCTGCCGTGCTGGTAGGGGCGCATTATAGGGGGCAGCGCTGGGATGACAAGAGGAAAACTGCAAAAAATGGCACTTTTTACAGTTTTTCGGTTCAACCGTTGTTTTATTAAACAAAAGCCCCGCGTCGGCGGGGCTGTTTCGGGCAAGAAACCCTGAATTTACATCACGCTGCTACCTTTTTGACCAAAATTCGCGGGCAAAGCTGCGCACCTTTTCCCAATCGGTAAATTCAATGTCCTTACTGGTGTCGGTACTACCACCGGTAATCTTCATGATCAGCTGGATGATGCGAGTCTGCCACCAGTTATAGCGGGAGTACTGCAGCGCGCCGGCAAACACCCCCAGAGTTTTCGGCTTCCAGGGGGAGAGGCGCAGGAACTTCTTCATATAGGCATTGGTTTGCGGCGTCTGCTTCTCTGGCTTGCGGGCCGTCAGGTTGACACAGAAGAAGGCCGCATTGGCCACCTCCAGCTGCTCCTGATGAGCATGAATAAAGCTGAACAGGCTGGGGTGGAAGTTGCCATAACGAATGGAGGCGCCGATCAAGACCTTGGCATACTTGCTGAGGTTGCACATCGGCAAGGTGTGCAGGTCGTGCATCACCACTTCGCATCCCGGCATCTGCTCCAGCATGACATCGACTATTTTGCGGGTTTGGCCATCCCGAGAGGAATAAAGCACCAGAATCTTGTCCATAACAACCTCAACTACGCCAGAATGCAGGAGTAAACAGTACCAGAAGCGTGAAAATTTCCAATCGGCCAAACAACATAGCCAACACCAGTACCCACTGGGCCGCTGGCGAGATATTGCCGAAGTTGGCTGATACCTCTCCCAGCCCCGGGCCTACGTTGGTGAAAGCCGCAGCCACAGCGGTGAATGCGGTCACTTCGTTCAGCCCCGTCATCAGCAACAGCAGCATGAACATAAAGAAGAGAATAATATAGGTGGCGAAGTAGCCCCACACCGCCTCGACGATGCGCTCGGGCACCGCCCTATTCCCCAGCTTCAAGGTATAGATGGCTCTGGGGTGAACCAACCGCTTCAACTCGCGCATCCCCTGCATGAACAGGATCATGAAACGCATCACCTTGATGCCGCCGCCAGTACTGCCCGCGCAACAGCCAATAAAGGCGGAGAACATCAGCAGCATGGGCAGGAACGAGGGCCAATCTGCATAGGTCGTGGTGCTATAGCCGGTGGTGGTACCCAGAGAGACCGCCTGGAAAAGACCGTGGTTGAACGCCTCTTGCCAGGTGGCGTAGTGTCCGTGGGTCAGCAAGGCGATAAAGCAGATCATCACCAGGGTCGCCTGAATGGCCAGGAACACCTTGAGTTCAGAATCGTAAAGGTAGCGCCCGAGCCGCACCGGGCGGTGAGAGAAAACGGTAAAGTGGAGCGCAAAGTTCACGCTGGCCAGCAGCAGGAACACCACGGTAATCAGGTTGATGACCGGACTGTTGAAGAATCCGATGCTGGCATCGTGAGTGGAGAAGCCACCGACCGACAGAGTCGAGAACGAATGGCACACCGCATCGAACAGCGTCATTCCGGCGAGCCAGTAGGCCAGCGCACAGAGTGCGGTGAGCAGCAGATAGATGAACCAGAGCGCCTTGGCCGTTTCGGCGATGCGCGGCGTCACCTTGGTATCCTTCACCGGCCCTGGGATCTCGGCGCGATAGAGCTGCATGCCCCCGATACCCAGCAGTGGCAGAATGGCCACCGCCAGTACGATGATCCCCATCCCCCCCAGCCACTGCAGCAACTGGCGATAGAACAGAAACGCCTTGGGCAGATTATCGAGCCCGGTCAGTACCGTTGCGCCTGTGGTGGTCAGGCCGGAAAAAGATTCGAAGAAGGCCTCCGAGACCGACATATCCGGCACGTCGCTCATGATGAAGGGCACAGCCCCCACACTGCCCAGCACGGTCCAGAACAGCACCACAATCAGAAAGCCCTCTTTCGAGCGCATCTCCTTCTTGTGGTAGCGATTGGGAAACCAGAGCACCACGCCGAGCAGCAGGGCGATCAGAAAAGAGCTGACGAACTCGGCACCACCACCATCCCGATAGCCAAAGGCCACCAGTGCAGGCAACAGCATGGTCGAGCTGAACAGCGCAACCAGCAGGCCAACAATGCGAATAATGCTCAGAATGTGCATTACAGCTCCCTTTCCCCAATTAAAGAGCGATGGATTCTAGCCATCTAAGGGACTGAGGGATACCCGCCCATGAGTCCGGTCGGTCAATTCACGGTCCACCTGAGCCCAAACCGAGGACTCCCACGCCACCTGCAAGGTGACCTGCTGACCGTAATCCGCCGCCAGCAATTCGCCATTATGGATACTGATCAGCGACTCGACCGTCCCCATGTCACCGTAATCGCAGTGAATGAGAGAGGGAGTGCGCGGCACCTTGAGCAGGGTGGGCAATTGCTTGAGAGCGGCACCAACACCGCCCCCATAGGCTTTGACCAGTCCACCGGTGCCAAGCTGGATGCCGCCGTAGTAACGCACTACCACGGCGCAGATTTCACCAAGCCCCGAGCCCATCAACTGGGCCAGGATCGGCTTGCCCGCAGTACCGGAAGGTTCGCCGTCATCGCTGAAGCCATAAACCTGGCTATCTTGCGGCGCGCCCGCCACAAAGGCCCAGCAGTGGTGGCGAGCGGCCGGATGTTGGCGCTTGATCTCGTTGACCCACCCCTTGGCCGCCTCGACGGTCGGGGTGTGGGCGATCAGGGTAATGAAGCGGCTCTTCTTTATCTCTTCGGTCAACTCCAGCGGGGCAGCCGGAATGGAGTACGCTGCCGCCATCAGAGCCCTGCTTGTCTGGTCATGTTCTCCACCCCGTTGGCGTGCAGCACCACGTTGTCTTCGATGCGGATGCCGCCGAACGGACGCAGCGCCTCCACCTTGTTCCAGTTGACCCGCTTGCCCTGTTCGCCCTGACGAAGCGGCTCCAGCAAACTGTCGATGAAGTAGAGACCCGGCTCGATGGTGAACACCTGATCCACCTCCATCACCCGGGTGCAGCGCAGATAGGGAAACAGCTCGGGCGCCGCCAGATGGGTGCCGCGCTCATCCTGCATGAAACCGCCCGCATCGTGTACCTGCAAACCGAGGAAGTGGCCGAGGCCGTGAGGGAAGAAGACGTTGGTCACCCCAGTGTTGATCATCTCGTCCACCGACATGTCCACCAGCTCGGTGGTCTGTAGCAGGCGCGCCAGCTTGTGATGCATCTGCAGGTGCAGCTCGCTGTAGCGGCGACCCGGTTTGATCTCCTTGATGATTTCCTGCTGCTGCTCGTCGAGGGCAGCAATCAGATCGGCAAACTCGCCGCGCCGCCACGCCCAGGTACGGGTGATGTCGGAGGCATAACCGTGAAAATCGACACCGGCATCGATCAGGAAAGAATGGCGCTCCGCATCGGGCACCCGCAAGGCGGACAAATGGGTGTAGTGAAGGATGGCCGCATTGCGGTTGATGGCGACGATATTGCCGTAGGGTGCCTCATTGGCCCCCTGCCCGACCGCTTTCATATAGGCCAGATTGATCTCGAACTCGCTCGCCCCCGCCATAAAGGAGTCCTTGGCGGCGATATGGCCGCGCACCCCGATCCGGTTCGCCTCGCGCAGACACTCCAGCTCGTAGGGTGTCTTGTAGGCACGGTGATAGTGCAGGTAGTTGAGCACCGCCTCCGGATTGGGCTGGGTCAGCCCCAGCAGTTCAGCCACTTCCAGATGACCGCCCAGATAGGCCCACTCCTGCTTGTTGGCAGGTAGATGGTCGGCCACCTGTTCCGGCCGGGTCAGGAAACGGATATCGAAGAACTCGACCCAGAAGGCATTGGGCAGATCCGCTACTTTGTGCCAGAAATCCACCGGGCGGTAGAACAGCAGGATTGGTTTGTTCACCCCATCCACCAGCAGCCAGCAGTGGGGATTGTCCAGCACTGGCAACCAAGCCTTGAAGTGGGGGTTTACCTTGAACGGGTAATCCTGATCATCGAGGAAGATGCGGTGAGTCTGGCCGGAGTGGATGGCCAGTCCGCTGAGCCCCTGTTGTTGCAGAATGTCGCGGGTACGCTGCTGCAAGGTATCGAGGTGCTGGGCAAAAAGTTGGCTGTAGCTGCTCATGGCGTCCTGCTCCGAGGTGAATGTGATTGCAGCATAACATCAAGCGCTTGGCGGCTCGACCCGTCAAGCTGCCGCTTCGTGAGGTAACGCATACGTTACAAACGTGTTTGTTATCAACAGAAAACCAATCATTAACAAATCAAAAACAATTCAATACACTGCCGGTAGATACATGAAGTCAGGGATTACTCATGGACAACCTCTGCCTGTGGCAACCGGATCCGCTCGGGATGCAGCAATCCAACCTCTACCGTTTTATGGCGGAGGTGAACCGTTTCCACGGCTTGCAGTTGCAGAACTACCCGCAGCTTTACCAATGGTCGGTGGAGAAGACCACCCGTTTCTGGCCGCTGGTATGGCAGCACTGTGGCGTCAAGGGAGAGCTCGGCAACATAGTGGCGGAAAACCGTCAGGATATGCAGCGCACCCGCTGGTTCCCCGACAGCCGCCTCAACTTCGCCGAAAACCTGCTGCGCCGCCAGGACGAGAGCCCGGCCATCATCTCCCGCATCGAAGGGAGCCCTAGCCGTACCCTGAGCTGGGGTGAACTGGGGGAACAGGTTGCCCGGCTGGCGCAGTGGCTGCGTCATCAGGGGATTGGTCGTGGCGATGTGGTCGCCGCCTATCTGCCCAATATTCCGGAAACCGTGGTTGCCATGCTGGCAACCACCAGCCTCGGGGCGATCTGGACCTCCACCAGCCCCGACTTCGGTGAAGCCAGCGTGGTGGAGCGCTTCGGCCAGACCCGACCACGAGTGCTGTTTGCGGTGGATGGCTATCGCTACAACGGCAAAGCTATCGACATTCAACAGAAGGTCGCCAGCGTGGTGAGCCAGATCGGCAGCATAGAGCAGACGGTGATGATCCCCCTGCTCGGCAACCCGCTGCAGCTTGGCCACGACTGGCAGCAACTGCTGGCAAGCCAGCCGGACGCCAGCCTCCAGTTCGAGTCCATGGCTTTCAACGACCCGCTCTATATCCTCTACTCCTCCGGCACCACCGGCAAACCCAAGTGCATAGTGCACGGTATCGGCGGTACCCTGCTGCAACACCTGAAAGAACACCAGCTGCACTGCGACATCAAGCCGGGGGAGCGGATCTTCTACTTCACCACCTGTGGCTGGATGATGTGGAACTGGCTGGTGAGCGCCCTCGCCTCCGGCGCCACTCTGGTGCTCTACGATGGCTCGCCGTTTTACCCAGATGGCAACGTGCTGTGGGATCTGGCCCGCGACGAGCAGGTCAGCTTGTTCGGTACCTCGGCCAAGTATCTCGACGCACTGCACAAGCAGGGTTACGCCCCCATCAAGAGCCACGATTTGCCGCACTTGCGGCTGATCTGCAGCACCGGATCCGTGCTGTCGCCGGAGGGATTTGACTACGTCTACCAGCAGATAAAGCAGGATGTGCAACTCAGCTCCATCTCAGGCGGCACCGATATCTGCTCCTGCTTCGTCATCGGCAACCCGCTCAGCCCTGTCTATCGCGGCGAGAGCCAGGGGCGTGGCCTCGGTCTCGCGGTGCAGGTATTCAACGAGGCGGGCCAGCCGGTGCAGGGGGAGAAGGGCGAGCTGGTCTGTACCAAGCCGTTCCCGGCCCAGCCCATTTACTTCTGGAGTGACGAAAATGGCGACAAGTACCACGCCGCCTACTTCGAGCGGTTCGACAACATCTGGTGCCACGGCGACTGGATTGAGCTGACCCCGACCGGTGGCATTCTGTTCTACGGCCGCTCCGACGCCACCCTCAACCCGGGCGGCGTGCGTATCGGCACCAGCGAGATCTACCGCTATGTCGAGCAGCTCGACGAGGTGGAGGAGAGCATCGTCATCGGCCAGCAGTGGCAGCAAGACGAGCGGGTGGTGCTGTTCGTCAAGCTCAAGGCGGGTTGCAAGCTGGATGAGCCGCTGCGCGAGCGGATCCGCCAGCAAATAAAGCAGCACTGCACCGCCCGCCACGTGCCCGCTCGGATCCTGCAGGTGGATGCCATCCCCCGCACCAAGTCCGGCAAGATCGTCGAACTGGCGGTGCGGGAAGTGGTACACAACAGACCCGTCAACAATACCCATGCCCTCGCCGATCCCGAGGTGCTGAACCAGTATCGCAACCGGCCGGAACTGGCCAGTTGATAACAAACTCACATCTATCCGAGGCGCCGCAAGGCGCCTCTCTTTTGCCCGTTTTGTGATGAAGAGCTTTTACTCGAGATCTGTTAAACAAATGTTTTAAATAGGTGTTGAAAATGTCTCCTTTTGGATCAATAGTGAGCCTCGCCCCCTGCTGGGGATTAAGGAGCACCACTCCCCACTGAGTGGGAACAAGGAGACACTCTCATGATCTACCAAGGCGAAACCCTGTCGGTCAGCTACCTCGAAAACGGCATCGCCGAGCTGAGGTTTGATGCCCCGGGTTCAGTCAACAAGCTGGATCGCGCTACCCTGCTCTCCCTGAGCGAAGCGATCGCCGCATTACAACAAGAACGTGAACTAAAAGGTCTGATCCTCACCTCCGGCAAAGACGCCTTTATCGTCGGTGCCGACATTACCGAATTCCTGGAACTGTTCGATCTGCCGCAAGAAGATCTGCTCGGCTGGCTGAAAAAGGCCAACGACATCTTCAATGCCATCGAAGATCTGCCGGTTCCGACCCTCTCCGCCATCAAGGGCCACGCTCTGGGCGGCGGCTGCGAGACCATTCTCTCCACCGACTTCCGTCTAGCTGACACCACAGCCAAAATCGGCCTGCCCGAGACCAAACTCGGCATCATGCCGGGCTTTGGCGGCACAGTCCGTCTGCCGCGAGTGATCGGCGCTGACAACGCACTGGAGTGGATCACCACCGGCAAGGATTACCGTGCCGATGACGCCCTCAAGGTGGGTGCCATCGATGCCGTGGTCGCCCCCGACGCGCTGCAGAGCGCTGCGCTGCAGATGATCAAAGACGCCATCGCGGGCAAGCTGGACTGGCAGAGCCGTCGCGCCGCCAAAAAAGCCCCGCTGCGCCTCTCCAAACTGGAAGCCATGATGAGCTTCACCACCGCCGCCGGCATGGTTGCCGCCGTGGCGGGCAAACACTATCCGGCGCCGATGACCGCGGTGAAAACCGTCGAAACCGCCGCTGGTATGGGCCGTGACGAGGCTCTGGTGGCCGAGGCACAGGGCTTTATCAAGCTGGCCAAGACCGATGTCGCCAAGGCGCTGGTCGGGATTTTCCTGAACGATCAGCACATCAAGGCGCTGGCCAAGAAGGCGGCCAAGCAGGCAAGCAAGGCCACTTGCCACGCCGCCGTACTGGGTGCCGGCATCATGGGTGGCGGCATCGCCTACCAGTCTGCCAGCAAGGGCATTCCGGCGGTGATGAAGGATATCAACGAGAAGGCGCTGGCACTTGGCATGGGCGAAGCCACCAAGCTGCTCAATGGCCAGCTCGAGAAGGGCCGCATCGATGGCATCAAGATGGGCCAGGTGCTCTCCGCCATCACTCCGACTCTCAGCTATGACAACGTCAAAGGCGTGGACGTCGTCGTCGAAGCTGTGGTTGAAAACCCGAAAGTGAAGGCCGCCGTACTGAGCGAAGTAGAAGGGATCATTGGCGAAGACGCCGTGCTCGCCAGCAACACATCCACCATCCCCATCTCCCTGCTGGCCAAGGGGCTGAAGCGCCCGCAGAACTTCTGCGGCATGCACTTCTTCAACCCGGTGCACCGCATGCCACTGGTGGAGATCATCCGCGGCGAGCAGACATCCGATGAAACCATCAACCGCGTGGTGGCCTACGCCGCCGCGATGGGCAAGTCCCCGGTGGTAGTCAACGACTGCCCGGGCTTCTTCGTCAACCGCGTGCTGTTCCCCTACTTCTTCGGCTTCAACAAGCTGGTCGCCGATGGCGCCGACTTTGCCGCCGTCGACAAGGTGATGGAGAAGGAGTTTGGCTGGCCGATGGGCCCCGCCTACCTGCTGGACGTGGTCGGTATCGACACCGGTCACCATGCCGGTGACGTGATGGCGCAGGGCTTCCCGGCGCGTATGAGCAAGGAAGGCCGTACCGCCATCGACGTGATGTACGAGGTAAGCCGCTTCGGTCAGAAGAACGGCAAGGGCTTCTACGCCTACGAGGCCGACAAGAAGGGTAAGCCGAAGAAGGTAGCCGACGCAGCAGCTTACGAGCTGCTGGCCCCCATTGCCAAGCCGAAACAGGATTTCGACAAGGACGCCATCATCGCTCGCATGATGATCCCGATGATCAACGAGGTGGTGCTCTGTCTGGAAGAGGGCATTGTCGCCACGCCAGCCGAAGCCGACATCGCACTGGTCTACGGTCTGGGCTTCCCTCCCTTCCGCGGCGGCGTGTTCCGCTATCTGGACACTATCGGTCTGGATCGCTACGTGGCCATGGCCGACCAGTATGCCGATTTGGGCCCGCTCTACCGCGTCAGCGACAAGCTGCGCGAGATGGCTGCCCAGGGCAAAACCTTCTACTGATTGCGGAAAGGAGATCCATTCATGAAAGACGTAGTCATTGTCGACTGTATCCGGACCCCGATGGGCCGGTCCAAGGGCGGCGCCTTCCGCAACGTGCGTGCAGAAGATCTGTCCGCGCACCTGATGAAATCCATCCTGCTGCGCAACCCCAACCTCGACCCGAACGAGATCGAGGATATCTACTGGGGCTGCGTGCAGCAGACCCTGGAGCAGGGCTTCAACATCGCCCGCAACGCTGCCTTGCTGGCCGGCATTCCGAAGCAGGTGGGGGCGGTTACCGTCAACCGCCTGTGTGGCTCCTCCATGCAGGCGCTGCATGACGCCTCTCGCGCCATTCAGGTAGGTGATGGGGATATCTTCATCATCGGCGGCGTAGAGCATATGGGTCACGTGCCGATGAGCCACGGCGTCGACTTCCACCCCGGCATGGCCAAGTCGGTGGCGAAAGCCTCCGGCATGATGGGGTTGACCGCCGAGATGCTCGGCAAGCTGCACGGCATCAGCCGCCAGCAGCAGGACGAGTTTGCCGCCCGCTCCCACCGCCGTGCTCACGCGGCCACCGTGGAAGGGCGTTTTGCCAAGGAGATCGTCGGGCTGGAAGGCCATGACGCCAGCGGCGCCCGCTTCTTCTACGACTACGACGAGGTGATCCGCCCGGAGACCACGGTCGAAACCCTGAGCCAACTGCGCCCGGTGTTTGATCCGGTCAACGGCACCGTCACCGCCGGCAGCTCCTCGGCCCTGTCCGATGGCGCCGCCGCCATGCTGGTGATGAGCGCGGATCGCGCCAAGGCCCTCGGCCTCACGCCGCGCGCCAAGGTACGTGCCATGGCCATCGCCGGCTGTGACGCCGCCATCATGGGTTACGGCCCGGTGCCGGCGACCCAGAAGGCGCTCAAGCGTGCCGGTCTGACCATAGGTGACATCGACCTGTTCGAACTGAACGAGGCCTTCGCCGCCCAGTCACTGCCCTGCGTGAAGGATTTGGGTCTGCAGGATCAGGTGGACGAGAAGGTGAACCTGAACGGCGGCGCCATTGCGCTGGGCCACCCGCTCGGCTGCTCCGGTGCGCGCATCTCCACCACCCTCATCAATCTGATGGAGGAGAAGGATGCCACTCTGGGGGTTGCCACCATGTGTATCGGTCTGGGCCAGGGCATCGCCACCGTGTTTGAACGGGTGTGATAACCAGCCGGATCGACGGGATGCACTACTGAGAGTTGTCCCTTTTCGGGGCCAGTCTGACTGGCCCCTTTTCAAGTCTGTGACGATCGCCACACGGGGTGCTCGTCAGTGGTCAGAAGCTGTCTGTTGGCCGTCCCGTTTGGGTCGGCCTTTTTTCGTTTTAATCTTATCAATAGGCTGTTATTGCCTTAAACCTCACATTAGATAGGGGGCTTGCTTGCTTTTTACTCCCCCGACAGGTTCAATCTGCACAAAAAAATGGGTGGATGCACATACATATGTCAATGAGCAAACAACTGCTGATCGTCGATGACGACCAAGAGATCCGCGAGCTGCTCAATGAGTACCTGACCCGGGCGGGCTTTCAGGTATTGACGGCGGCGGAGGGCAACGAGATGCGTCAGCAACTCGCCCAGCACAGCCCGGACCTGATTATTCTGGACATCATGATGCCCGGCGAGGACGGTTTTACCCTCTGCCAGCAGATCCGTCGTGACTCCCAGGTGCCCATCATCATGCTGACCGCCGCCTCCGACGAAGCGGATCGGGTGATCGGCCTCGAACTCGGTGCCGACGACTATATCGCCAAGCCGTTCAGCCCCCGTGAACTGCAGGCCCGCATCAAGGCGCTGCTGCGCCGCGCCGAATTCCGCCAGCCGGAAAAAGAGAAAGAGCCGAGCCGCCGCCTGCGTTTTGCCGAGTGGACCCTCGACACCCTGAGCCACCAGCTGACCCATGATGATGGCAGCCTGCTGGATCTCTCCGGCAGCGACGCCATGCTGCTCGGCATGTTCCTGCAACAGCCCGGCGTGGTGCTGGATCGGGACACCATCTCGGATGCCACCCGCGGCCGCGAAAGCCTGCCGATGGAGCGCGGCATCGACGTACAGATCAGCCGTCTGCGCCAGAAGCTGGGCGACAACGGCAAGAGCCCGCGCATCATCAAGACCATTCGCGGCAGTGGCTACATGCTGATTGCCGAGGTGCACGAGCTGCCATGAGCAACAAGTGGTCCTGGGGGGCGCTGGTGCCCCGCTCCCTGTTGTCACGGATGATCCTGCTGCTGTTGCTGGCCATCCTGCTCTCCCAGACCATTTTGACCGGCATCTGGATGCAGCAGATCCAGAAGCGGGAGCTGGAGGGGATGCTCAGCACCACCCGCAACCTCGCCATGTCTGCCGCCTCCACCGTCAACTTCTTCAAATCCCTGCCGCTGCAATATCGCCATATCGCGCTGGACCAGCTGCGCAACATGGGGGGCAGCCGCTTCTTCGTCTCGCTCAACGAGGAAGAGATCCACATCAACGCCATCCCCGACAGCGAACGCAAGACGCAGG
This sequence comes from Aeromonas sp. 159, assembly GCF_963862045.1. Lineage (NCBI taxonomy): Bacteria > Pseudomonadati > Pseudomonadota > Gammaproteobacteria > Aeromonadales > Aeromonadaceae > Aeromonas > Aeromonas sp. 159. The sequence goes on from NZ_CAWLMI010000060.1 coordinate 11,216, forward strand.
TGCTGGAGGAGGTACAGGGCGTGCTGACCCGCAAGCTCTCCGATGCCATGGCGATCAAGGTGGACTTCTCCCGACCCGATGACCTCCACGTCTTCAACAACGACACCTTGCTGGCGGATCTCCCCTCCTCCTGGGCCCGCTACACCCTGTCGCTGGAGCCGCTCAATCCACCGGTACTGGTGACCCAGATCGAGATCGAAAAGGGGGAGTGGCTCTATCTGGCGGCCCTGCTGCCCGCCCCCTACATGACCCTCGACGATACCGTGATGCCGAGCAATCAGGTGCGCTTCATCGCCCTGATGACAGTGTTCCTCTGCTTCTTCACCTTTATGCTGGTGCGCTGGCAGACCCGTCCGCTGCGCCGTCTCGCCAAGGCGGCGGTGAATCTCGGCAAGGATATCGATCAGCCTTCGCTCAAAGAGGAAGGAGCATCGGAAATCGTGGCGGCGACCCGCGCCTTCAACATCATGCAGCACCGCATCCGCCGTTATATCGACGATAGAGAGCGGCTGTTCAGCTCAATTTCCCACGACCTCAAGACCCCCATCACCCGGCTGCGGCTGCGGGTCGAACTGCTCGATGACGAGGTACAGATCGCCAAGTTCAACAAGGATCTCGACGAGCTGGAGCTGATGGTGAAAGGGGCGTTGCAGACGGTCAAAGAGACCGACATTCACGAGAATATCGAGGAGATCGACATCAACGCCCTGCTTGAGCAGATGGCGGAGTCGATGAACCTGCACGACGAGCGGCTGACCATCGAAGGGCACTGCAAGTGGCCCTATCGCGGCAAGCTGCTGGCGCTCAAACGCTGTATCGGCAATCTGGTGGACAACGGCATCAAGTACGGCCAGAAGGTGCGCATCATCATCATGGATGACGAGGAGATGCTGATCCTCTTCATTATGGATGAGGGCCCCGGCCTGCCGGACGATCAGTTCGAGCGCATTTTCGAACCCTATTACCGGCTCAGCACGGATCAGGCTGGCACCGGCCTCGGCCTTGGCATCGCCCGCAACATTGCCCACGCCCACGGTGGCGATCTGGTGCTGGAAAATCGTCCGCAAGGTGGCCTGCAGGCCACGCTCTCCCTACCAAGGCAGTAACCTTATGAAGTGGTTGTCTTTTTCTGTCATCGCCCTGCTCTCTACTCCCGTTGCCGCCTCCCAGGTGGAGGTACTGCACTGGTGGACGTCAGGCGGCGAAGCGAAAGCGGTCGAAGTGCTCAAATCCGAGTGGACCAGACAGGGCAACCAGTGGAACGACTTTGCAGTGCAGGGCGGCGGCGGCAAGAGTGCCATGACGGTATTGAAGAGTCGGGCACTGGCCGCCAACCCGCCAGAAGCGGCCCACCTCAAGGGCTACGAGCTCAAGGAGTGGGCCGGGCTCGGCTTCCTGCGCGACCTCACCCCCATGGCCGAACACCTCGGCTGGTACGGTCAGATGCCGCCCATGGTACGTGCCACCCTCAGCCAGAATGGCGCCCTGATGGCGGTGCCCACCGGCATCCACCGGGTCAACTGGCTGTGGCTCAACCGCAAGATCTTCGAGCGCAACAAGCTGACTCAGCCCACCAGCTGGGCCCAGTTTGTCACCGTCGCCGACCAGCTTAAAACACGGGGCATCACCCCGCTCGCCATTGGCAACGAGCCCTGGCAGCTGGCGGTACTGTTTGAAACGGTGGCACTCGGTGAGGGCGGAAAAGAATTCTATCGCAAGGCGTTCCTCGAGCAGGACAGCGCCACCCTGACCGGCCCCGATATGGTGCGAGTGTTGACCCGCTTCCAGCAGCTGCGTGCCTACGTCCCGCAAAAATACGCCGGTCTGAAGTGGCATCAGGCCACCAACCTGCTGGAGAGCGGTGGCGCCGCCATGCAGGTGATGGGGGACTGGGTTAAAGGGGAGCTGAGCGCGGGCAACTACCGGCCGGGTGAGGATATCGCCTGTCTGCCGAGCCCGGGCAGCGCCGGACTGTTCAGCTACAACCTCGACTCCATCGCCATGTTCAAACAGCGGGATCCGGCCCAGTTGCAGGCGCAGGGGGATCTGGCCCAACTGCTGATGACGCCGAAATTCCAGGAAGAGTTCAATCGGGTGAAGGGGTCGATCCCGGCTCTGACCAATCCCGACATGAGCAAGTTCGACCGCTGCGCCGTCCGCTCCTATCAGGATTTCCTGCTGGCGGAAAAGCAGGACAACCTGCTGCCCAGCATGGCGGAAGGGATGGCGACACCGACCAATATGCGGCAGGCGATCCTCGATGTGCTGAGCAACTTCTTCAACGATCCCAAGGCCAACCCGGAGCAGACGGCGCTGCATCTGGAGCGGGCGATGCGCTCGACCCGCTGATCCGGGCACATTGCCAAACGGCAGAAATGACAAAGGCGGAATTGCTCCGCCTTTGTTGCTGAATCTTCATCCGATTCAGGATTGATCGTTCTCGTCCTCATCCTCGTCATAGTAATCGCTGAGCTCGATCCAGAGCCCCAACCCGACCATCACCATGGAGCCGAACCAGGTACCGGTATTCCCGATCGGGCTGCCCATCACTATCATGGCGAAGGACAAGAACCCCATGCCTGCATAGGCTTGTAATCTGCCGTAGGAGACCTGCATATTCACCTCCTTGTTGAATATGGTTCAATTTTTATATTACTCGTCCGGCGCAAGCTGGATAGGGCTGAATAACATTTCGGTTACATATGCTGGTTAATGGGTCGTTTGTTTGATTATTTTTTAGCCCTGAGTATCATTGGCAGCCGAATAGGTTGAAGGTTGATAATAGATGAGTGATTTATTCTGCGATGCGACCCACGAGTTGGACGCAATCGGGCTTCGTTGCCCGGAACCCGTTATGATGGTTCGCAAGAAAGTGCGACTGATGGCGGATGGCGAGACCCTGCTGGTCAGCGCCGACGATCCTTCAACCACCCGCGACATCCCCAGTTTCTGCCGCTTTATGGATCACACCCTGGTCGCCAGCGATACAGAGCAGGCCCCCTACCGCTATCTGATCCGCAAGGGTCAATAAGCCCCCGTACCGGAGCACTCCATGACAACCATTACCCGAATCGGCACCACCCAGCGTTGGTCTGACGTCGTCATCCACAATGGCACCCTCTACGTGGTGGAAGTGCCCGTCAGCGAAGAGGCCGACATCCACCAGCAGACCCGCGAAGTGCTTGAGAGCCTGCAACGCCTGCTGGAAGCCAACGGCTCCGGCGTCGACAAGATCCTGATGGCCAATATCTATCTGAAAGACATTCAGGACATCGCTGCCTTCAACGAGCAGTGGGATGCCTGGATCCCGGCTGGCACCGCGCCGGTTCGCGCCTGCGTACAAGCCCGCTTGGCCCATGAAGGCTACAAGGTGGAAGTGCAGCTGACTGCCGCTGTCTAAGAGGCGCTTATCCCCCTCATCCCCGCCCCTTCTCCCACGAGGGGAGAAGGGAGCAAACAACAAGGCGTCATTGCTCGCCACGGCGCCAATAGAAAGGCCCCGCCATCACTGGCGGGGCCTTTTCGTTACCGAAACCTGAGCGACTTAGGCGGTCGGGGTCAGGGTAATGGTCACGCGGCGGTTCTGGGCTTTGCCTGCGGCGGTGCTGTTGGTAGCAACCGGCTGATCCGGGCCCACGCCGGTGGTGGAGATGCGGCTGCCTGCTACGCCCTGACCAATCAGCTGGGCGGCAACGGCATCGGCACGATCGCGGGAGAGCTTCATGTTCAGGTCGCGGGAACCGGTACTGTCGGTGTGACCGACCACGTTCAGGCGGGTCTTGTCGAACTCGGCAACCACCATGGCCACGCCGGAGAGGGTGTTGGCTCCGGCCGCTTTCAGCTGGGAGCTGGAGCTGTCGAAGGTGACGTTGTTCGGCATGTTGAGGATCAGCTCATTGCCATTGCGGGTCACGCTGACGCCGGTGCCCTGCAGCTTCTCGCGCAGCTTGGCTTCCTGCACGTCCATGTAGTAGCCGATACCGCCACCCAGCGCCGCGCCAGCAGCAACGCCGGTCAGGATGCCCTTCTTGCGGTCACCCTTGCTGGAAGAGAGCGCACCTACGGCCGCACCGGCAGCGGCGCCAGCCAGCGCGCCCCAGGCACCTTTGGAGGTCTGGGATTCACCTGTGTAGGGGTTGGTGGTACAGCCGCTCAGGGCAACGGTCAGTGCCAGAGCAGGCACCAGGATCTTGGCTCGCATGAAAAAACCTCTGTGAAAACAATCCGGCACCATGCCGGGGGCCGGATTGTAACGCGCTGGCACGCCATTGTCTGACGCAAGCCTGAACAGATGGCGAGAGTGGTGTTTTTTTGGGCAATTGGCGGGCTGTCAGCGCGGTAACTGACACTCGGCGTGGCAAGGACAGCTGACCAGATGATCGTTCACCATCCCCACCGCCTGCATAAAGGCGTAACAGATGGTGCTGCCGACGAAGTTGAAGCCGAGCTTCTTGAGCGCTTTCGACATAGCATCCGACTCCGGCGAGGTTGCCGGAATATCGCCGTTGCCCTGCCGCTGGTTAACGATGGGGGCGCCGCCAACAAAGCCCCACAGGTAGTCGGCGAAGTCGAGCCCCTGCTCCTGCAACGCCAGATAAGCGCGGGCATTTCTGATGATCGACTGCACCTTGAGCCGGTTGCGGATGATGCCGCTGTCCTGCATCAACCGCTCCACATCCTGCTCGTCGAAGCGGGCAATCTGCACCGGATCAAAGTCGGCATAGGCGCGGTAATAGCTCTCGGTGCGCTTGAGGATGGTGATCCACGACAGTCCCGCCTGCTGGCCGTCGAGGCAGAGCTTGGCAAACAGCTCGCGGGCGTCATAGACCGGCCTGCCCCACTGTTTGTCATGGTATTCAATGTATTCCGGGTCTTTGGTCACCCAGGCGCAGCGCAGTTCCATTTCCTCTCCCTCGTTATTTCAGCGGTTTGCCCGACCCTGCCCACTCTGCAGGCGGCACTGCTCACATCATATACCGGACATCCCGCCCGACCAGCCACAGCGCAGCACCATCCCGCGAATCCGCTGCAATTTCGCCTATTATCCGACCATGCCAGACGGTATACTCCCTCGGTTCACATTCAGCAAATCTTGCTCTGATTTTCACTTCGCGCGAAAAAAATTATGCAAAAATTCGATGTCAAAACCTTTCAGGGCCTGATCCTGCAGTTGCAGGACTATTGGTCCCGCCAGGGCTGTACCATCATTCAGCCGCTGGATATGGAAGTGGGTGCCGGTACTTCCCACCCCATGACCTGTCTGCGTGCCCTGGGCCCGGAGCCCATCGCCTGCGCTTACGTTCAACCGTCCCGCCGTCCGACTGACGGCCGCTACGGTGAAAACCCGAACCGCCTGCAGCACTACTACCAGTTCCAGGTGATCATCAAGCCTTCCCCCGACAACATTCAGGAACTCTATCTGGGCTCCCTGAAAGAGCTGGGTATGGATCCTGAAATCCATGACATCCGCTTCGTGGAAGACAACTGGGAAAACCCGACTCTGGGTGCCTGGGGTCTGGGTTGGGAAGTGTGGCTGAACGGCATGGAAGTGACCCAGTTCACCTACTTCCAGCAGGTTGGCGGCCTCGAGTGCAAGCCGGTCACCGGCGAGATCACCTACGGTCTCGAGCGTCTGGCCATGTACATTCAGGGCGTGGACAGCGTCTACGATCTGGTCTGGTCTGACGGCCCGCTGGGCAAGACCACCTACGGCGACGTGTTCCACCAGAACGAAGTGGAGCAATCCACCTACAACTTCGAGCACGCCGATGTGGAGTTCCTGTTCCACTGCTTCGAGCAGTACGAGAAGGAAGCCCAGAACCTGCTGGCACTGGAAAAACCGCTGCCGCTGCCTGCCTACGAGCGCATCCTCAAAGCCGCTCACTCCTTCAACTTGCTGGATGCCCGCAAGGCCATCTCGGTCACCGAGCGTCAGCGCTACATCCTGCGCATTCGCACCCTGACCAAGGCCGTGGCAGAGGCATACTACGCCTCCCGCGAAGCGCTGGGCTTCCCGATGTGCCAACGTGGCAGCAACGAGAACAAGCAAGGTTAAGGAACGGACATGGCACAACATACATTTCTGGTAGAGATCGGTACTGCTGAGCTGCCGCCCAAAGCCCTGCGCTCCCTGGCCGAAGCCTTTGCCGACAACTTCAAAGCCGAACTGACCAAGGCCGATCTGGCTTTCGGCGACGTCGAGTGGTTTGCCTCACCGCGCCGTCTGGCGCTGAAGGTGAGCGAGCTGGCTGGCGAACAGCCGAGCAAGAGCGTCGAGAAACGCGGCCCGGCCGTGGCTCAAGCGTTCGATGCTGAAGGCAAGCCGACCAAGGCTGCCGAAGGCTGGGCCCGTGGCAACGGCATCACCGTTGAGCAGGCCGAGCGTCTGGTCACCGACAAGGGCGAGTGGCTGGTTCACACCGCCAAGGTCGAAGGCCGTCCGGCCAAAGATCTGCTGGGCGAGCTGGTCGCCTCCGCACTGGCCAAGCTGCCGATCCCGAAAATGATGCGCTGGGGCGACAAGACCATCCAGTTCGTGCGTCCGGTCTTCACCGTGACCCTGCTGCTGGATGGCGAGCTGGTTCCCGCTCACATTCTGGGTATCGACTCTGCCCGCACCATCCGCGGTCACCGCTTTATGGGCGAGAGCGAATTCACCATTGACAACGCCAGCCAGTACCCGCAGATCCTGCAGGAGCGCGGCATGGTGATTGCCGACTTCATGGCGCGCAAGGCCAAGATCAAGGCTGACGTCGAAGCGGCCGCAGCCGCCTTCGGTGGCGTGGCCGATCTGGACGACGCCCTGCTGGAAGAAGTGACCGCACTGGTCGAGTGGCCGGTGGTGCTGACCGCCAACTTCGAAGAGAAGTTCCTGGCCGTTCCGGCTGAAGCGCTGGTGCACACCATGAAGGGTGACCAGAAGTACTTCCCGGTCTACGACAAGAACGGCAAGCTGCTGCCGAAGTTCATCTTCGTCACCAACATCGAGTCGAAAGACCCGAGCCAGATCATCAGCGGCAACGAGAAGGTGGTTCGCCCCCGTCTCTCAGACGCCGAGTTCTTCTTCAAGACCGACCTCAAGCAGACTCTGGCCTCCCGCCTGCCGCGCCTTGAAACCGTGCTGTTCCAGCAGCAGCTGGGCACCGTCAAGGCCAAGGTCGAGCGCATCGAGACCGTCGCCGGCTTTATCGCCGAGCGTATCGGCGCCGACGTGGCTCAGGCCAAGCGTGCCGGTCTGCTCTCCAAGTGTGATCTGATGACCAACATGGTCGGCGAGTTCACCGACACCCAGGGTGTCATGGGGATGCACTACGCCCGTCACGATGGCGAAGACGAAGCGGTGGCCGTGGCCCTCAACGAGCAGTACATGCCGCGCTTTGCCGGTGATGCCCTGCCGTCCGGTCTGGTTGCCTGCGCCGTCGCGCTGGCCGACAAGTTCGACACCCTGGCCGGTATTTTCGGCATCGGCATGCTGCCGAAGGGTGACAAGGACCCGTTCGCCCTGCGTCGTGCCGCCATCGGTGCCCTGCGCATCATGACCGAGAAGCAGCTGGATCTGGATCTGGTTGAACTGGTTGAAGAAGCGGTACGCGTCTACGGCGACAAGCTGACCAACAAAACCGTCGTTACCGACGTGGTCGACTTCATGCTGGGTCGCTTCCGCGCCGCCTATCAGGACGAAGGTATCGGTGCCGACGTGGTGCTGGCCGTACTGGCCCGCCGCCCGACCCGTCCGCTCGACTTCGATCGCCGCGTCAAGGCCGTCAGCCACTTCCGCACCCTGGATGCCGCACTGGCACTGGCTGCCGCCAACAAGCGCGTGAGCAACATTCTAGCCAAGGTCGAAGGCGAACTGCCGACTGCCGTCAAACCGGAACTGCTGGTCGATGCCGCCGAGAAGGCGCTGGCCACCCAGGTTGCCGAACTGCAAGCCGAACTGGCCCCGCTGTTCGCTGCCGGTGACTATCAGGCTGCCCTCACCCGTCTGGCCGCCCTGCGCGAGCCGGTCGATACCTTCTTCAATGAAGTAATGGTGATGGCCGACGATGAAGCCCTCAAGGCCAACCGTCTGGCGCTGCTGAACAACCTGCGCAACCTGTTCCTGCAAGTCGCGGATATCTCCCTGCTGCAGTGATGTTGGTTGGGTAGGTGATATTAAAAACGGCGCCGCGAGGTGCCGTTTTTATTTTTGACGTATGTCATACATATAGAACTACATTATTGACACTTCAAACACCTAATGTTTATTTAAAAATCACCATGATTTTAGGGGTATGTTCACGTGTCCAAAATAAAAGCTCAAGAAAAATTCTATGAATTTTTAAAGGAGAAGCAAAAAGCCAACCTTTATTTTTCTAAGGAAGATGTAATATCTGCTACTGGTTGGAAATCTTCAACATTTAAATCATATTTAGGAAAGGGGTGGATAAGCAGTTTTATTGTTCAAGTAGAAAAGGATTTATTTGAAGCGCAGAATACATTAAATATAAACTTCACCGAATTTAGAAAAAAGCAGTCTCAAAGTAAAAATTATAGGGAACTGGGTCATAATTGTAAAAACAATCTTGCGAGAGCATTACTGAAAAAATCTCGAGACAATATGATGCTAGCCCTAGAGTTATACAACAGGCCTTCACTAGAAAATAAATTAGATGGTTTTGTAATGCTTTTTTCAACTGCTTGGGAACAATTACTAAAAGCTATCATCATCGAACGTCAAGGTGAAAAAGGAATTTATACCACGGTGAGTAAAAAAGGGATTAAGCAAACTATATCTCTGCGCCAATCATTAGATAAAATATTTCCTAGCACCGAAAATAAAACTAGGAAAAATATCGAAAGAATTTCTGATTGGCGTGACAATGCTGTTCACCTTTTAATGCCAGAAATTCAAGGCTTAGCATCGAGAGTTTTTCAGGCTGGCGTTATTAATTACTCAACTCAGTTCGAAGAATTTTCTGAGGTTCCCTTTCTATCTTATCAGCATGCTGGAATGCTATCTCTTGTTGGAGACTTCAATATTCCTCCTATATCTATCCTCAGAGATCAATATGGTGACTCTTGTGATGAAATTTTATCACTAGCAAGAACATTACAAGATGAGATTGAGGAAAATAATGATATTGATTTTGCGATACCAATAAATGTTTCCCTCGTCTATGCAAAAAAAGATAGCACAGGCCTTAAGATACTTGCTAACGCAAATGGTAGTAAAGAGGATTTAGAGAATTTAAGAAATGCATTAATTGTAGAAAAGGCTGTAGACCCAGAGAAAACACATCCATATCCTCAAGGCATAGCAATCAAAGAAATAAACAAAATATTGCAAGAAAGCTACTCTACAGAAAAGCTGTTTGCTTGTTTACCTGCACGAGATAAGAATGATAAACCAACACTAAATAATCACTGCTTTTTATCATTGGTAGAAAAAACAGGATGGAAGAAAAACAATAACGACTTCCACCATTACCAAGCTATTTCGAATAGACATTTATACTCTGATTTATGTATACAAGAATCAGTGAAAAAAATAACTGAAAACGATTCTTTCCTAAAAAATGCAAAAAAAGAAAAAGGGAAATAACCTAGTTCTCTAATCTCAAGTGCGTAGGCTATATTAGCCGCCTGCATAAACAGACATACGTGTAAATTAATTCTCCCGCCATAACGGCCAGTCGAATATCCCCTCCGGCTGGCCGCCCCTGCGTCACGGCAACAACCGCAACCTCTCGTTCGTCCGATTACGCTGCGCTAATCGAACCTACAGGGGGGGTGATCAGCTGTTATCATTTGAGACAGTGCCCAGCGCCGCCACGCCCAAGAGGAAAGTCATGGATATACCTGCCGCCCCGTCCCCCGCCATCTGCCAGCTGTGTCAGGAGAAAGCAGATCTCGATTTCGACTTCACCATGGCTTTTCAGCCCATCGTCGATTGCAGCCAGCGCACCATCTTCGGCTACGAGGCGCTGGTGCGGGGGCTCAACAACGAACCGGCGCAGAGCGTGATTGCCCAGGTCAACGATGGCAATCGCTACCGCTTCGACCAGCTGTGCCGCATCAAGGCCATCGCGCTGGCCGCCCGGCTCGATATGCGGGGCATGCTGAGCATCAACTTTCTGCCCAATGCGGTCTACCTCCCGGAGCGCTGCATCCGCACCACCCTGCAGGCGGCCCGCGAGCACCTCTTCCCCATCGAGCAGATCATGTTCGAGCTGACCGAGGTGGAGCAGGTGCAGGATAGCCAGCATCTTCGCGACATCGTCGATCACTATCAGGCCCTCGGCTTCAAAACGGCGATCGATGACTTTGGCGCCGGTTACTCGGGCCTCAACCTGCTGGCTGATTTTCACCCCAACATCGTCAAGCTCGATATGCACCTGCTGCGCGGCATCGACCATGACCCGACCCGGCAAGCCATCGTGCGCCACTGTCTGGCGCTGTTTGCCGAGTTGCAGATCACCCCGCTGGCAGAGGGGATAGAGACCCGCGAAGAGATGGCCTGCCTGCGGGAGATGGGCGTCAGCCTGATGCAGGGCTATCTGTTTGCCCGCCCCGGCTTCGAAACCCTGCCGGAAGTGGATTTCGCCAGCTTGTAAGCAAATCGGTCTGCACTGACCCCCTCAGCCCACTCCCGCCCGAATAAAGAAAACGGACACCCGAGGGTGTCCGTTTTTATGTCATATCACCTTGCCCCGAGGGGCTGTGTGCTGACGGTTTACAGATAGCTCTCATCGACGCCGATATGGGCCAGCGCAGCCAGTTCGAGCGGTGTCAGTTGGCTGGCGGAGTCGATCATGGTCGGCTCGCCACGGGCGGACCCGGGCAGTTGCAGCCGCTCCTTGAGCGCATCGGTCAGGCTGCCCACCAGATTGCCCATGCGGGTCAGGCGGGAGACCAGCACGGCCTCAGGGCTGCTTTCGCTATCGGCAAAGCCGGAGACCTGAGCCACCGCGAAGTCGCAGATAGCCCTGGCCCGATCACCAAAAGCCCCTTCCAGCTGTTGCAGCACCTGCCGTGCCTCGCTGTCGCCGAGACGCCCCAGCTCCGCCTGCATCTGGCCGGTGTCAAAGCGCAGTCGCGCCCCGGCATCTAGCCGTTCCTCTCGCGGCTTGAGCGCGGTATGGTCCACCCACGCCTGCTCGGTCTGACCGGCAAACTGCATCAGGCCGCCCAGCACCAACCGCTGGTTAGGACGCGCCGAGGCGAGACTGTCGAGGGCATGACCAAGAGAAGAGCCCTTGGCGTCGCTGCCACTGGCCAGCGAGAGCGCCAGAGTACGCAGGGTTTGCAGATCGCCACGGGTCTGCAACTTGGCCATGTGGGAACTGTTGATGGAGCCATCGGCAATGTGTTGATGCAGGGCATTGAGATCGCTGCTGCTCAGGGTCACCTCGGTCGAGGTTTGATCCCGCAGCAGGTAGCTGGCCTGATAGCTGATAAGATCCAGCGCCAGCTTGTAGCCGGTGGCCGGGGTCTGCCGCGCCATGACGACCTGTTCGCGAGCAGCCCCTTTGCTCTCACCGCGTTGGACGGGTGCCGCATCCGCTTTCGTGGTCGCACTTTGCGCCGGTTCACCAGCAACTTCGGCCTTTACGGCGCGCTGCAGGTCGGCTACTTCACCCATCGCGGTGTGCAGCTGGCTCATCGCCTCCTGCAGCAGTTCGGAGGTGGCGCTGGCGAGCAGGTCGGTCACCTTGCCCCCGACAGTGCCCCACTGCTGGAGCGGGATACCGGCGATGGGGCGGGCCAGCAGCCCGGCAGCCAACTCCCGGAGTTCCGGCTGCTGGGAGCCGACGACAACGGCCTGCAACGCGGTGCAAAGAGAGCGCAATGGGCCGTTGCCGGTCGCCAGAGTGGCGTGCTCCTTGCCCAGTTGTTCGGCGGCGATGTTGTTCAATACGTCCGCCTTGGCAAAGCCACCCAGCGAGCTGCTAAATGCAGCCTGCTTCATCAGACGCTGAAGATCCTCGGGGGAAGTGGCGGTTTGCGCCTTCGGCGCTGCGGCACTCTTGCCGCTCCCAAGCAGGTTGCCGACCCACTCCTTGATAGCCGCAAGCACTCGCGCTGGCCGGGACTCCGAACGCGAAAGCTGCCCCTGCCCTTTTTGCGGTTCGCTGCGGTTGCCCAGCAAGATCGCATCTTGTCCGGTGGCGACCTGACGCGCCTCCAGCTGGCCTATCCGGCCAACCCCTGTGGTTGCATCACTGTGGTGAGCGACGGCCTGTGTGCCGACGGTGTTTGCTTGAATCTGCATGATGATTGTCTTCTTGTGATGTTTCGCCGCCAGTCTAGGAGAGGCCATCAACAGGGACTATCGGGATTGGTCGCGATTTTTGTACTGAGCGCGGCGTGCTATCTCGCTGACCGAAAAGCTAAAAAAAGAGAGCCACCATTAACAGTGCCGCTGGCGGTGACCTGCTCTAATGGCGCCATCATCAATCTGGAGCCATCAATGAACTCTCTTTATCACGCCGCCATCCACCAGCTGTTTCTCTCCCTCTCCCTGCCTGCGCCGCAACAGGAGGAGAGCGTCACCAGCCTGCAGATCGGCGAACTGACCTGTCACTTGACCGAACACCCGGCCGACTATCTGCTGATGTTTACCCGCCTCGACGCGGCCACCAGCGCTCAGGCCGCCGCCCAAAACCTGTTCAGCCAGGACCCGTGCAAACCGGTACTGGGTTTCGATACCGAGAGCCTGACACCGGTGCTGTGGAGTCGTCAGCCCTTGCAGCAACTGGATCGCACCCAGATCCACCACCAGCTGGAACAACTGGTACACGCCGCCAGCGAGATCAACAAAGGGCAGGACGGCACTATCCGGCCTTGAGCCATTGGCGTGACCACACCCCACGTCACCATAGATGGATAACGACACCTCTGGCCTGAGCAAACTGGGCAGCGGGCCCCCGGACTGGTATGGTTTTGCCATCAATTCATCAACGACCGAGATATCATGAAACGCAAAACCATGGCCCTGCTGCTGGGCACCCATCTGCTGGTCGCGGCGGCAGGCTTTGCCGCCGGTGTCTACACCCTGCCGATCCTGATCGCGCCACCCGCACCTGATACCGAGCTGGTCGCGGCCAGCCAGCAGCAAGCGAGATTCCACGGCACCTTTCGCCGGGATCTGAAAGACAGCGATCGTCTGCACTGGGGGGAGGGCAAGGTGAGCATAGGGCCGGATGCCGTCAGTCTGATGGGCAAGCTGGCCCCCGGGCCGGACTACCAGCTCTATCTCTCCCCCGAGTTTGTCGAGACCGAAGCCGATTTTGCCCGCCTCAAGGATCAGATGGTGCGAGTCGGGCCGGTGAAGACCTTCGACAACTTTATCGTGCCGCTGCCCGCCACGATCGATCCGACCCGCTACAGCAGCGTGATCGTCTGGTGTGAAACCTTCGGCCAGTTCATCACCGCCGCCCGTTATCAGGATCTGCGTCCGGAGCAGTAACCTCGCTCCTGACCCGCACCATGAAAAGGGCTGACATCGCTGTCAGCCCTTTGGCTATCCGGCCCGCTCGTCATTAACGCTCCGGCTTGGTCATCTCCCGCAGCAGCTGATCTATGCAGCCCACTACCTGCTCTGAGTTCTGCTCTATCTCGCGGTAGAGCGCCTCTGCCTCTTCATGCTTGTGCTGATTTTTCAGCTCGATAACCTGCTGGATCACCTGATGCAGTCTGGCGTGGGGGGCGGCGATCGCCCTGAAGGCCGGTTGATCGCCGCAGCATGCCTGCCCTTCGCTGAAGTACCAGTGGCCAAGGCGGCACTCCTTGTCACTGACCGCCTCGCTGCGCGACAGCCCCTCCTGCCCATCCAGATAGGCACGCACCCGAGTCTTCCAGCCCATGTGAGCGGCGCGGGCGCGACTCAGCACCATCCGCACGTTGGAACCATCCTGGAACTGCCCGGCCAGATCCCCCAGCTTGTCCACCAGGGTCGCCACATGGCTGGCGATATGGGCGGTATCCCGCGCCACCAGCGTGGTGGCCTGGGAGATCTCGTGGACGCTGACGATATTGCGGGTGATCTCGTCGCTCACCGAGGACTGCTCCTCCGAGGCAGCGGCGATCTGGGTGTTCATGTCGCGAATGCTGTTGACCGCCCCCTTGATCCGGCCGAGGGCTTCTCCCGCCTGATTGGCCCGCTCCACCGACTCTCCCGCCCGCGAGACGCTGTGTTCGATCATTGTCACCGTGGTGCCCACCGCCCGTTGCAACTGCTCGATGGTACCGCGGATCTCGGCGGTGGAGTGCTGGGTGCGCCCGGCCAGCGAGCGCACCTCGTCGGCCACCACAGCAAAACCGCGCCCCTGTTCACCAGCCCGGGCCGCCTCGATGGCAGCGTTGAGAGCCAGCAGGTTGGTCTGCTCGGCGATGGACTGGATCACCGCCAGCACCGAGCCAATCTGCTCGCTGGCCTTGGCAACCTCTTTCACCGTGTTGCCCGCACTGGCAATCTCCTCCGCCAGCTGTTCGATCATGTTGACGCTCTGCTGCACCACCTCATCACCGGTGACCGCCTGATTGTCCGCTTCGTTGGCCGCTTCGGCCGCCTGTGCCGTGTTGTTGGCCACCTCGTGTACCGTGCTGGTCATCTCGGTCATGGCGGTGGCGAGCTGGGTGGTCTGTTCCTGCTGGCGCGTCATGCTGCCAAGGTTGCCTGCCGCACTGCGCGACAACCGCTCACTCTCGCCAGCCAGTTCGCCCAGAGTGGCGGTGAGCTGGCTGATGGTGTCGCGGATCTTGGCAACAAAGCCATTGAACGCCGACCCGAGCCGGCGGATCTCCTCCGGCCCCGCCACCGGCAGCTTGCTGCCAAGATCGCCGGAGCCATTGGCCAGCGCCTCCAGCGCCTTGACGCTGTCGAGCAGCGGACGGCTAAGACGCGCCAGCAGCAGCACCAGCGCCACCGCAATCAGAGCGGTGCCAAGTAGCGCGATCATTACCATCTGCCAGCTCTGGCGTACCAGCGCGGCTGCAACCTCACTGTGATCACGCGCCAACTCGATCACCCCGACCGCCTTGCCGGAGAAGTCGCGCAACGGTGCAGCCATCACCAGAAAATCGCTCCCCTGCTGCTTGATGGTGGTGAAGCGGCTCTCTCCCGCCAATACCTCCTGATACCAGTCCACCGACTCACCAAGCATGGAGGTACCAGTCAGCATAACGGGTTTACCCTGCTCAAACAGATAGATGGCAAAGCGACTGTCCTTGCCCAGCAGATCGGCAAACAGTGAGGTGTCGAGGGCGCGGCCAAACTCCACCGAGCCGACCGACTGGCCATTGAAAGTGACCGGCACTACGCCGCGGATCCCGGTGCCACCCTGACCGGTCTCCAACCCGCCGACCGGTTGATGATTGCGGTTCACCTCGACCACAGCCAACCGTGTAGTAGAGAGGTCGTCGCCATGATTTGCGGGCTTGTGTACCCGATAAAGGGAAATAGCCGGGGGAATGTGAAAGTGAAACTGCTGGATCCCCTGCGCCTTGAGGGCGGGCCAGAGCGGATCAAACAGATTGGCGAGGGTCTGCCAATCCTTGTCGGCCACAGCCCTGGCTGCATCCGGCCGCTGGGCGATCAGGGTTGCCGCCAGCACGGTTTCATGGCTGGTGTTTTTGATCACCGCTTCCACATTCTGGAGCTGGCTCCGCAGTGCAGCCTGCTCGGCCGCGAGCGCCCGCTGGCGATTTTCAAACAGGTTAAAGGTAAGCAGCACCACAGCGAGCAATACGATGCCGCCGATTGCCAGCAGCGTGATCTGGTGACCCAGCTTGCGAGGGGGGAACATAAGACACCATCCTTGACAGTCATACCCAACCTACAGGATGGAACGGTTAAGTCGGGAGTCCATCAGAACTTAACCCTTTGTTGATATTGATCAAACGATTAACAGGCAAAATGCGAGGTGGGTCAAATAGGGGGAATGTTTATCATATGGGCTGGAATTGGGTCTTGGTGGATAAAACTGACAGTTTTCAGTCCAACACA
The DNA here is from genome assembly GCF_963862045.1 of Aeromonas sp. 159. Classification (NCBI taxonomy): domain Bacteria; kingdom Pseudomonadati; phylum Pseudomonadota; class Gammaproteobacteria; order Aeromonadales; family Aeromonadaceae; genus Aeromonas; species Aeromonas sp. 159. Next base: position 27,204 of record NZ_CAWLMI010000060.1, read on the forward strand.
ACGATCACACTGCATAATTTGGAGATCCCCCTTCAATCCCCCACCTTGGTTAGCAAGCACAACAAGGAGTTTTATTAAGGCTTCCAGCTGAAACGGTTCCGTTGGGAGCTTCGTTGGTATACGATACAGGCCCCACAAAAAACATTAATAATCATAAACTTAATAAGGCTGTCATGACAAAGTATCACATTGTTGCTGTGACTATCGCAGCAAGCTTGACACTTGCGGGTTGTGCAAGCGAATCCTCCCGAACACTTGAAGTTGCCAAAGTGACCTCTTACCAAACCCAATACCAAGGCACTCGCAGCCCCATTTCTGTGGGCAAGTTTGATAATCGCTCAAGCTACATGCGCGGTATATTCTCCGATGGTAACGACCGCCTGGGTAGCCAGGCCAAGACAATCCTGATCACCCACCTGCAACAAACTGGCCGTTTCAGTGTTCTGGACAGAGCCAACATGGAAGAGTTGCAAGCGGAAGCAGGGCTCAAGAAAGAGACTCAGACGCTGAAAGGCGCCGATTACGTCATCACAGGCGATGTCACTGAATTTGGTCGAAAAGCGGTGGGAGATCATCAGCTGTTTGGCATTCTCGGCAGGGGCAAATCACAGATCGCCTATGCCAAAGTCAACCTCAACATCGTCGATGTCAAAACGTCAGAAGTTGTTTTCTCGTCACAAGGGGCAGGCGAATTCGAGCTCTCCAACCGCGAAGTCATCGGTTTTGGTGGCACGGCCGATTATGACTCCACACTCAATGGCAAGGTGCTCGACCTGGCGATTCGTGAAGCCGTAAACAATCTGGTCTCTGGCATCCAGAACGGTGCCTGGCAACCGGCTCGCTAAGGGGAAATCAATGAACAAAATGCATCAAGGACTTTGTCTGGCTTTTGCCCTCTTCAGCTACGGTTGTGCGACCCCACCCAAGCCCCTGTACAACTGGGGTGAATATCAGGATTCGGTCTACCAGAACCTTGAAGAAAAAGATAACGGTGAACAGATCGATCGGCTTGAGAAAAACCTGCAAGAAGCCAATGGCAAAGGGGAAAAGGTGCCGCCCGGTTTCCATGCTCATCTGGCCATGCTTTATGCCCAGCATGGGCGTGACAACCTCGCACTGGAACACTTCGAGAAAGAGAAGCAACTCTTCCCAGAATCAACCACTTTCATTAATTTTCTGCTCACCCAGAAGCAAGGAGCAGCCAAATGAAAAAGTTACTGATTTCCATCATGGGCTCACTGCTACTGGCTGGTTGCGCATCCCAACAAGCTGCGTATGACTACACAGCATTTCGGGAAAGTCACCCTACATCTATTCTGGTTTTGCCTCCCGTAAACCACAGTCCAGATGTTAAAGCCGGCAATAGCCTGCTCTCCCAGAGCACCATGCCACTGGCCGAGTCTGGCTATTATGTTTTCCCGGTCTCACTGACCAACGAAACCTTCCGTCAGAACGGCATGACTGTTGCGGAAGATATCCACTCTTTGCCCATCAGCAAACTGCATCAGATTTTTGGTGCTGATACCGCGCTCTATCTGGACATCACCGAATATGGCACCAGCTATATGGTGGTCTCGAGTGAAACAGCCGTGACAGCGAAAGCAAAATTGGTGGACCTGCGTAACGGCAAAACCATATGGGAAGGTACAGCCCGCGCTTCCAGCGCAGAGCAAAAGTCCAATGGTGGTGGTAGCCTGGTTGGCATGCTGGTCGTCGCCGTCGTTGACCAGATCACCAACACTGTGATGGACAAGGGCCATGATATCGCAGGGATAACCAGTTTCAGACTGCTAAGCGCAGGTATGCCTAATGGCATCCTGTATGGCCCCTACTCACCGAAATACAACACACAAAAATAACCATTCCTGCTTCTGACAGAAGTGAGGATAAGCAGAGTTGCTTAGGGAAAATCCTCTTGTACTCCAGCCTGCGAAAACAAAAACCCCCTCGTGACAGAGGGGGTTTTTCGTGTTGGCAACGGGTGCGGATTAACGCAACGGTTTGACCGAGCGACGGACAATCAGCTCGGGCTGTACCGTCATCGATTCCACTTCCAGCTCCTTGTTGCGGATCCGGCTGACCAGATGCTTCACCGCCAGCTGGCCCAATTCGGCCTTCGGGTGACGGATGGTGGTCAGCGGCGGGCTGGAGAAGCGCGCCATCTCCACATCGTCGTAGCCGATGATGGAGATATCGTCCGGCACCTTGACTCCCGCTTCCCAGGCAGCGCAAATCGCGCCGATCGCCATGGGATCGTCGAAGGCAAAGACCGCGGTCGGACGAGGCTGCAGGGCCAGGATGCGCTGCATGGCATCGAAGCCGCTCTGGCTCTCGTAGTCCCCTTCAAAGACCTGTTCATCTTTAAGGGTCAGACCGTGCTCGCCCAGCGCATCACGCACCCCGTCCAGTCGCTGCTGGGTGGTCGGCTTGGAGAGCTGGCCAGTGATACAGACGATGTCACGGTGCCCCAGCTCCAGCAGATGGCGTACGGCCATGCGGGCGCCGATGCGGGCGTTGTCGTTGATGACGTTGGCGAAATCGCACTCCGTGCCCCAATCCAGTACCACCTGCGGCACGTTCTTGTGGATGCGCAGCATGTCGCGCAACGGGGTGTCGATATCGGTACCCAATACCAGCAGGCCATCCACCCGTTTTTCCATCAGCATTCTCAGGTAATGCTGTTGGCGAGGCGGCTGGTTTTCGGTGTTGCAGAGGATCAGGCTGTAGCCCTGTTCGAAGCAGTACGCTTCAACCCCTTGCACCACTTCTGCGAAGAAGGGGTTTACGCTGGTGGTCACCAGCATACCAATGGTCTTGGTCGAATTTATTTTAAGACTGCGCGCTACCGAGTTGGGCGCGTAGTTGAGTTCTGCCACCGCCTCAATCACTTTCTGGGTCGCGTCTTCGCTGACCCGCCGAGTGTGGTTGAGCACATGTGAGACGGTGGAGATGGATACGCCTGCGCGCGAGGCGACATCCTTGATAGTGGCCATCTCTGTCTCCTGACTGTCAAAGGCGGAACATTAGCAGATTTCCCGAATAAAGGCTTGGTTTTAACGAGCTCTGCCACGGAATTGTCAATGCCGGCTAATTTAGGCGCTCATTTCTGTTTGCGCAAATGGATTCTGGTCAAAATGGGAGCGTTGTCAGAGTAAAATATCGCCAGATTAATCCTCTGGTGTTTGTCAGAATCGCCTCTCGTTACCAAGATGTTAAGTCAACAAATCAAAATTAAGCTCTGATTAACCGAAAATAACAGGTCATTTATTTCAAAATCCACCCATCTAACCCCCTCTGGTTAGTATCTTTAACAGCTTGTTATTGCCCCGTGAGGAATGATAGAACCATACCTATAGCCGGATGCACGGGATGTAGATCCGGAATGGCACACGGAAATGAAACAATCCACTGATTAAGGGACGAATCAATGCATAAGTTGAGCAAAATCACAGTTGGCGCAGCGGTTTCTTTGGCTCTGTTTGGATCGATCTCCATCGCCCACGCGGCAGACACCATCAAGATCGGTATCGCAGGCCCGGTCACCGGTCCGGTAGCCCAGTACGGGGACATGCAGTTCACCGGCGGCAAGATGGCGGTCGAGCAGATCAACAAGGCTGGCGGCATCAATGGCAAGCAGATCGAAGCGGTCGTCTATGACGATGCCTGCGATCCCAAACAGGCGGTGGCCGTCGCGAACAAGGTGGTGAATGACGGCGTCAAGTTCGTGGTCGGCCACCTCTGCTCCGACAACACCCTGCCCGCCTCCGATATCTATGAAGACGAGGGGATCCTGATGGTCACCCCCGCCTCTACCAACCCCAAGATCACCGAGCGCGGTTACCAGCTGACCCTGCGCACCATCGGCCTGGATAGCGATCAGGGCCCGACTGCCGCCAAATACATCATCGAGCAGGTCAAACCCCAGCGCGTGGCCGTTATCCACGACAAGAAGCAGTATGGTGAAGGGATCGCCTCCAGCGTCAAAGCGGCGCTCGACAAGGCTGGCGTGAAAGTGGTGGCCTTTGAAGGGATCACCGCCGGTGACAAGGACTTCTCCGCCCTGATCGCCAAGCTGCAGAAAGAGAACGTCGATTTCGTCTACTACGGCGGCTATCACCCTGAGCTGGGTCTGATCCTGCGTCAGGCTGGCGAGAAGGGGCTGAAAGCCAAGTTCATGGGCCCGGAAGGGGTGGGTAACAAGGATATCTCCGCCATCGGTGGCCCGGCTTCCGAAGGCCTGCTGGTGACCCTGCCGAACAAATACGATCTGGTTCCTGCCAACGCCCCGCTGGTGGCGGCGTTCAAGGCCAAGGGTCAGGACTCCTCCGGCCCGTTCGTCTGGACTACCTATGCCGCGGTGCAAACCCTGGCAGCCGGTATCGCCAAGGCGGGTGAAGATGACCCGGCTGCCGTTGCCGCCGCCATCAAGGCTGCGCCGATCGATACCGTGATGGGCCCCCTGACCTGGGCACCGAACGGTGACCTGAAAGGCTTCGAATTCGGTGTGTTCCAGTGGCACGCTGACGGTACTTCCAGCCAAGTCAAATAATCTGCCGATCGGGGGTGAGTACGCTCACCCCCTCCTCTCTTTGCGGGCAAGTACAGGGAACGCAGTATGTCCGAACACCTCCTTTATCTCGTTCAGCAACTGCTGAACGGATTAACCATAGGCAGCACCTATGCGTTGATCGCCATCGGCTACACCATGGTCTATGGCATCATCGGCATGATCAACTTCGCCCACGGCGAGGTGTACATGATCGGCTCCTATGTCGCTTTTATGGTGATGGCGGGGCTCATGATGATGGGCATCGACAGCACCTTTCTACTGCTGGGAGGCGCCTTCCTGGTCAGTATCATCATCACCGGCACCTATGGCTGGAGCATCGAGCGGGTCGCCTACCGGCCACTGCGTGGTGGCAACCGGCTGATCCCCCTCATCTCCGCCATCGGCATGTCGATCTTCCTGCAGAACATGATGCGCATGGCTCAGGGCTCACGGGATATCGCCATGCCCAGCCTAATCTCCGGTGGCTGGACCCTGGGGGGTGAAGATGGTTTTCAGGCCAGCCTCTCCTATATGCAGCTGATTATCTTCGTGGTGACTTTCATCACCATGCTGGCGCTGACCCAGTTCATCGGCCGCTCCCGCATGGGCCGCGCCTGCCGCGCCTGTTCGGAAGATATCAAGATGGCCAACCTACTGGGCATCGACACCCACGTAGTCATCTCCATCACCTTCGTGCTGGGGGCCGCGCTGGCTGCCGTCGCCGGGGTGCTGCTCGGCATGTATTACGGCGTTATCAACCCCTACCTCGGCTTTATGGCCGGTCTGAAGGCCTTCACTGCCGCTGTATTGGGCGGTATCGGCAGCATTCCGGGTGCCGTACTGGGTGGCCTGCTGCTCGGCGTGGTTGAAGCGCTCACCGCCGGTTATCTCAGCACCGAGTACAAGGATGTGATGGCGTTCGCCCTGCTCATTTTTGTGCTGCTCTTTATGCCGACCGGCATCCTGGGTCGTCCGGAAGTGGAGAAAGTGTGATGAAACATCAATTTATCCACGCCTGTATCGCCAGCCTGGTGCTGCTGGTGCTCTCTTTCTGGCTGCTCGGCTTCAAGCTGGAGACCGATGGCTCCAGCCTGCAGGTAGTGAGCCGCCTCGATGTGTCGCTGGCCTGGCTACTGGGGGGCGCCACCCTCGTTTTCTGGTTCCAGATGCTGCGCGGCCAGATCGCCAAGCTGTTTCAGGCCTCCATCAGCGGCTTCTCGGTCGGCTTCACCAAGCTGGTGCTGCCGAGCCCGGAAGAGGCGCCCAAGCTCTATAACCTCACCGCCGTGCTGGTGCTGCTGTTCGCAGTGAGCTGGCCCTTTATGGCTTCTCGCGGCGCCATCGATCTCGCCACCCTCACCCTGATTTACATCATGCTGGGGCTGGGGCTGAACGTGGTGGTCGGCCTCGCCGGTCTACTCGATCTCGGCTATGTCGGCTTCTACGCGGTCGGCGCCTACAGCTATGCCCTGCTCAACACCTACTTCGGACTGAGCTTCTGGGAGTGCCTGCCCATCGCCGGGCTGATGGCCGCTACCTTCGGCTTCCTGCTCGGTTTCCCGGTGCTGCGGCTGCGGGGGGACTATCTGGCCATCGTCACCCTGGGTTTTGGCGAGATCATCCGCATCCTGCTCAACAATATGACCACCCTGACCGGCGGCCCGAACGGGATCTCCGGCATTCCCAAGCCGACGCTGGGGGGGCTGGAGTTCAACCGCACCGTCAAGGATGGGGGCTTTGATACCTTCCACAACTTCTTCGGCATTACCTACAACGCCAACCACAAGGTGATCTTCCTCTACCTGATGGCGCTGATGCTGGTGGTGGTGACCCTGTTCGTCATCAACCGCCTGCTGCGCATGCCCCTTGGCCGCGCCTGGGAAGCGCTGCGGGAAGACGAAATCGCCTGCAAATCGCTGGGGCTCAACCCCACCATCATCAAGCTAACCGCCTTCACCATAGGCGCTACCTTCGCCGGCTTTGCGGGTAGTTTCTTTGCCTCGCGGCAGGGCTTTATCAGCCCGGAATCCTTCGTCTTTATCGAATCGGCCATTGTGCTGGCGATTGTGGTGCTGGGTGGCATGGGCTCCCAGATCGGGGTGGTGCTGGCAGCCATCGTGATGACGGTGCTGCCGGAGCTGGCCCGCGAATTCAACGAGTACCGCATGCTGATGTTCGGCCTCTTGATGGTGTTCATGATGATCTGGCGGCCACAGGGATTGCTGCCGATGACCCGTCCGCATCTGGAGTTGAAGAAATGAGTACTCATCAGAAGTTAATGGAAGTCTCTGATCTGTCGATGCGCTTCGGGGGCCTGCTGGCCGTCAACGGGGTCAAGCTGGATATCGACAAGGGCGAGGTGATCTCCATCATCGGCCCCAACGGCGCGGGCAAGACCACCATCTTCAACTGCCTGACCGGTTTCTACTGTCCGAGCGGCGGCACCATCCGCTACAAGGGTGAGGAGATCCAGGGGCTGCCCGGCCACCTCATCGCCCGCAAGGGGATTGTGCGTACCTTCCAGCACGTGCGGCTGTTCAAGGAGATGACGGCGGTGGAGAACCTGCTGGTTGCCCAGCACCAGCACCTCAACACCAGTTTTATCGCCGGTCTGTTCAAGACCCCGGCCTTCCGCCGGGCGGAGCAGGAAGGGCTGGAGCGGGCCGCCTTCTGGCTGGATAAAGTGGGGCTCAAGGATCTCGCCAACCGCGCCGCCGGTAATCTGGCCTACGGTCAGCAGCGCCGCCTCGAGATCGCCCGCTGCATGGCGACCCGTCCCGAGCTGCTGATGCTGGATGAACCGGCCGCCGGCCTCAACCCGAAGGAGACCGACGAGCTGGATGAGCTGATCATGAGCCTGCGGGACGAATTCGGGGTCTCGGTGCTGCTGATCGAACACGATATGAAGCTGGTGATGGGCATCTCCAACCGCATCTTCGTGGTCAGCCAGGGCACCCCACTGGCCCACGGCAAGCCGGATGAAATCCGCAACAATCCGGCAGTGATCAAGGCCTATCTGGGCGAGTCGTAAGGAAAACAAGATGTTAGAACTTCGCAACGTATCGACCCACTACGGCAAAATTCAGGCACTGCACGATGTCAGCGTCGAGGTGAAAGAGGGGGAAATCGTCACCCTGATCGGCGCCAACGGCGCAGGCAAGACCACCCTGCTGATGACCCTCTGCGGCGAACCCAAGCCCAGCAGCGGCTCCATCTGGTTTGAGGGGGAACAGATCAGCTCCCTCACCACAGCCCGCATCATGCGCAAGGATATCGCCGTGGTGCCGGAGGGGCGTCGCATCTTCGCCCGCCTGACGGTGGAGGAGAACCTGCTGATGGGCGCCTTCTTCGTCGACAAGGCCGAGCAGCATGGCCTGCTGGATCAGGTGTTTACCCTGTTCCCGCGCCTGCACGAGCGCCTGCAACAACGGGCGGGCACCATGTCCGGCGGCGAGCAGCAGATGCTGGCCATCGGCCGTGCCCTGATGAGCAAACCGCGCCTGCTGCTGCTGGATGAACCCTCGCTGGGGCTGGCCCCCATCGTCATCCAGCAGATCTTCGACACCATAGAACAGTTGCGCCAGAAGGGGATGACCATCTTTCTGGTGGAGCAGAACGCCAACCAGGCGCTCAAGCTGGCCGACCGCGGTTATGTGCTGGAGAACGGCCACGTGGTGCTGCAAGACACGGGCGCCGCCCTGCTGGCCAACCCGGCGGTGCGGCAGGCCTATCTGGGCGGTTAACCCACTGAGCCGCATGCCATATCAACAAGGGAGCCGCTGGCTCCCTTATCTTTTGTGGGGTTAGTTTGCGCCCAAGCTTGCGGTACACTGGCCCGTAATCAACCTATTCGCAGGACATCCCGATGGACCAGTTTGCCCATATCAATGCCCATGATGCCCACCAGAAACTGAGCGCGGGTGAAGCCCGTCTGGTGGATATTCGCGACCCGCAATCCTTTGAAGCGGCCCACGCGGTCGGCGCCTTCCACCTCACCAACGGCACGCTGGTGCGCTTTATGAATGAAGTGGATTTCGATACCCCGGTCATCGTGATGTGCTACCACGGCAACAGCAGTCAAGGAGCGGCCCAATACCTGCTGCAACAGGGTTATGACGAGGTCTACAGTCTGGATGGCGGTTTCGAGGCGTGGCGCCGGGAGTTTCCCATCGAGGCAGGCGAGGCATGATCCAGCTGCTGGTGCTCGACAACGCCCGCATGGCACAGGCGCTGGTGGACTATCTGGCTACCCTGGGCATCTCCTGCGAGCTGACCCAGTCCGAGCTGGGGGTCACCATCTGGCTGGCGGACGAGCTACGCCTTGCCCAGGCCCAGCTGGAGGTGAAGCGCTTTCTGGCCGAGCCGGGCCACCCGCGCTATATGGAAGCCTCCTGGCAATCCGGCCGCGCCGATGCCCGCATCGACTACAGCAAGGGGATGACGGACCCCATCACCGACTTCCTCCATCAAGCGGGGCCACTGACGCTGGTGGTCATCATCGCCTGTCTCGCCATCTACGGGATCGAGGCCATCGGCCTGCCCATCTACGATGAACTGGCATTCCACCCGACGCTGGCCCAGTTCACCGACTGGCAGGCGTGGCGTTATTTCACCCCCGCCCTGATCCACTTCTCGGTGCTCCATCTGGTATTCAACTTGCTCTGGTGGTGGTATCTCGGCGGCCAGATCGAACAGCGCCTCGGCAGCGGCAAGTTGCTGATCCTGCTGCTGGTGGGCGCCGCCCTGCCCAATATCGCCGAGTTCTTCGCCAGCGGCCCGCTGTTTGGCGGCCTCTCTGGCGTGGTCTATGCCCTGCTCGGCTACTGCTGGCTGCGCAGCAAGCTGCAACCGGCCTGCGGCCTGACTCTGCCACCGGCACTGATGGGCTTTATGCTGTTCTGGATGGCGCTCGGCTTCTTCGACATGCTCGGCACCAGCACGGCCAATATCGCCCACCTGACCGGCCTGCTGGTCGGCCTGCTGCAAGGCTGGCTGGATCGCAACCACCAGCCGACCTGATTTTTCAGCAGCCGCAGAAACAACAACGCCGCCCCGAGGGGCGGCGTTTTATTACGCGATAGGCAGTTACTGCTTGATCAGGGTGTCGTCAGTTACCTTGACCGCCGCACCGCCACTCATAAAGAAGCTGGCGAACTGGGTCTGGATCTCGGTGGTGACCGCACCAGCCTGATCGAAGTTCTCGTCAGGGGCCAGCAGCGAGCTATGACCCCCTTTCAGGAAGCGCGCAGCATGGTGACCCGCCGGGAGCACGCCGGACCCTTTCAGCTCTTGCAAACCCAGCACCCGGAACAGCGGCTCGGTGCCACCCAGCGGCGCAGAGGCGATGCTGTTGGGGATCACTTGATCCGGCAGATTGAGGGCGCCATCACCCACGATCTCGGTGGCGAACAGCGGGAAGCTCTTGGCGACGCCACTGCCCAGATTGATCGGGTCCGCAGAGTCCAGCACTGACTGGGCGGCAAAGATATAGCTCTGCAAGGTGCTCGCCGCACCCGCCTGCGTGGCCGCATCCAGACTGGGCAGGAACTCGTTGACGAAGCAAGTGGCGGCAGCCGTTTTGCAATTCGGTGCATAGGCGGTAAAGCCCGCTTTCAGCGCCGGACTGCCCGAGGTAAGCACGCTCATCTTGATGGTCGGCCCGAAGCTAGGCGAGTTGAGCAACAACGGCGCGATGCCGCCACCCGGCATCGCCAGACCACCGGTATCGAACTTGAACAGGGCATCTGCCTGAGCACTGCCGGTGGTCTGGTTGGCGACAGCCAACAGATTGGCCCCGGTAATGGCACCGAGTGAGTGACCGAGGAAGTGAACTTTCAGACCGGCACCACCCAATTGGCCACCCAATCCCTGGGTGTTGGCCAGACCGACAGCCAGTCGCAGTCCCAGCAGATCGGCCACGCTCTGTTTCAGATTGTCCCGCGCCACCGTCAGATAGTTGAGGTTCAGATAGGGGAGCGGGTTCTCCGATGTGGTCACCGTCGCCATGCTGTTGCTCAGGGCATAACCACGCTCGCCGTGCAGCGGATGATCGATCACTACCACAGCGACATTTTTGGCTGTTGGTGTGACTTGCAGACCAGCACCGATCTGGCCCAGCGCCAGCGCATAGGCGTTCTCCTTGATGGAGGTAACCCCGTGCTGATAGATGATCACATCGGTAATTGTATTGAGCGGTGCGGCGGCGAAGATCCGCAGCGGTACCGATTGTACTTCGGTCAGGGTCGGCAACGGGTTGAAACGGCCGATATTGCGCTCGGCATCCAGCGGCTTGCCACCGGAGGTGAGGGTCACCCCGATCAGCTTGCTTGCCTCGGTCAGCAGTTCACTCTGACGGCTCGGGTCGGCGATCAGCTCACCCAGTAGCTCCGGATTCACTCCGGCGCCTACCAGCCCACCGATTACCTCGCTATCACCCGCTTTCAGCGCGTTGGCGATGGCATAGAGGCTGGGAATGGCGCCGTGCCAGGATTGGGTCTTGGCCTTGTCCCAGGAGCCGGCTATCGCTGGAGTAGAGAGGAAGTAAGGGAGCTTGACGGTGCCGGTATACACCTTGGTCACCGCTGCGACCCCGTTTAGGATGCCATTAGCCGCCACAGCGGCAGCAATTGCATCACGATCTTTCTGAGGCAAAAATGGCTCGTTCGCCAACTGGGTCAGGAAGGGTACACCGTTGTTGAGGCCATTAATCGTATAGGTCCCCGGCAAGCTGGTATTGCCCCTGGCATCCTGTTTCCACAGCGCCGCGGCGTCCAGGCTCGGGCTCTTCAGCACCGAAGCAGCGGCACTCTTCACTGCCAGCAGCACATCGGCACCAGATTGGGTGGCAAACCAGTCGGAGAAGATCACCCGATCGCTGGTGATCCCGGTGGCCGCTTTGAACAGACCTTCCTGCAGCGAGATCAGGCTGTTGATGGTCTGATCCTGAGTAGTTGCGCCAGCTGTCGATTTGAAGCTGCTGTAATCGCCTCCCGCCTTGAGCGGTGTGCCGCGACTGTCCTTGAGGGCATCGGTCGCCACGATCATGTAGTAAGAAGAGGGATTGAGCGGCTTGAGTGGAACCAGATTGAGCTTGCCGTCCCCGCCAGTGACCACAAAGTCGGTCCCATAAACCAGTGGCTTGCCGCCCTTGACTCCGTTGGGTTGCAGAGTGACCGGATCCAGCGTGAGCTCGAGCAGGTAGAGGGGCGCAACGGCAGAGGCATACTCGCTGGCCGCCGGTGCCGGCACAGAGACACCGGTCACGGTCGCCGGTACCAGCTGGACGGGTTGGGTGGTTGACCAGCCATCCAGGGTGGAGAGGGCAGATACCGGGTTCGACAGATCAGCAGTTTCTGTCGAAAACTTCAGGGTACCGTCGCTGGCACGGGGGGCCAGCACGCTCGGGCGCACCCCGTTGGCACCACTCAGGACGTAGTCGAGAGAGCTGGTGGTGTCTCCCTTGTTGTCATCTCCACCACATCCGGCCAGCAGGGCGCTGACAACAGCTGCATAAATTAGCTTCTTCTTCATTTTTTATTCTCTTTTTATAGGGTTGTTATCCATCACAAGCCAACGGGGTCATCACGACCTCGACTGCAAAACGTTAACATAAAACCAACACCAAATAAGACTCATACCGGGCAGCTCTGGCTCAGCTTTGTGGTGCATGTCATGGTTTCAGGTTAACAAAGGGGCGCAAGGGTAGCAGTTGTGGCCCCATCACCAGACCCGACCAGCCAGCGGGCACCATCACGACTAAAAAGCCGCCGCGATCTCGGCAAAGTGAGGGAATTGTCGGTAGAATGTCCGCCAACGCTTAAGGAGGACATCATGATCGACCCGAAGAAACTGGAAGAGATCGCCAAGCAGGTGCATAACTCCCTGCCGCCCGGCATTCGCAGCATGGGTGAAGAGGCCGAGAAGAAGATGCGTCAGGTACTGCAAGCCCAGCTGGGCAAGCTGGATCTGGTCAGCCGCGAAGAGTTCGACGTGCAGACCAAGGTGCTGCTGCGTACCCGTGAAAAACTGGCCGCCCTCGAAAGCAAGCTGGCTCAGCTCGAGCAGCAGCTCGGCGCCAAAGGCGAATAACGAAAACCCCAGCTCGGCTGGGGTTTTTGCTTTGTATTGAACCTGTAAAAAACATCACACCTGAAGCAGATACCAGGCCCGCTTGCCGCGTGCCTTGGCCTCATACATGGCACGGTCGGCCACCTCCAATGCCTGCCGGAAGCTCAATGGCTCCTCCTCCCACAGGGCGATGCCGATACTCAGCCCCACCCGTTGCGGGCAACCGGGTTTGGGCACATAGCCGTGCATCCGGCTGATCAGGGCGTCAGCCAGTTGCGCCAGGCCATGGCTCGACACATCCCGGTGCAGATGCACCACAAACTCGTCGCCGCCGTAACGGCCACATAGCGCCGAGCCAGGCATAATAAGGCGCAGCCAATCCGCCATCTGCTGCAACACCAAATCGCCGCAGGCGTGCCCCAGCTGGTCGTTGATCCCCTTGAAATCATCCAGATCGATAAAGAGCAGCGCCCCCGCACCTTGCGGCTGCAGCTGGGCAAACGCCTTGCCAAACCCCTGCCGGTTGAGCAAGCCGGTCAGTGCGTCGCTGTTGGCTCGCTCAGCCAGTCGCTGCTCATAGGCCTTGCGCTGGGTGATATCGATATGGGAGCCCATGATCCGCAGCGGCTTGCCATCGCCATCCCGATCGACGACCCGTCCCCTATCCCACAGCCAGGTGACCTCGCCTTGCGGATTGATGGTGCGGTATTCGGCTTCGTAGAAGGGAGTTTTGCCCTCAAGGTGGGCAAAGTAGCTGCCCATGGCATGGGCGCGATCGTCGGGATGGAGCTTGGCGCTCCACTGATCGAAATGAGGGGCCATGTCACCGGCCTGAAAGTTCTGCAGGTTGAAGACGCGCAGCTCGCCAGTGGGAATGGTGCCCTGCCAGAGACAGATGCCGGTGCCATCGAGGGCGGCATTGAGCTTCTCCTGCAACAGGCCGTTTTCATGCTTCAAAGCGGCGATCTCTGCCTGCAAACGGGCCATTTCACCGCCATGAGGGGACGGGATCAGCGTTGCGACCCGCTCGACAAAGCCGGTCTCACCCCTGTCATCCTCCGCAGATGCCCTGCCCTCTTCACTCAACACTGCGCCTCCTTGTGCTTGCTCTATGGATGCTCTTGTCAATCCCCCACAAAGATGCCATCAGCTACGTTTGATTAGTAGCTATTCATAGTCAAAATATTGAAAAATAATGGGATAACGCCGCGATAATCCAACCATTCAGGGCGATCCGGTACTGCGGCAGCCACAAAAAAAAGCCCCCGGCAAAACCGGGGGCTGCGTCATCCAAGCGGGGATCCCGTCAGATAAATTCGTAGGCGTCACCAAAGATGCGCTCCGGCTCGGCGCCGAGGATCTTGAACTCCTCACGCGCGGCCCCCGCCATCTCGAAACGGCCGGCGACATAGATGTCGTAGTCGTGGAGGCTGACGAAGTCATCCATGATCGCCTTGTGCACCAGCCCGCTCTTGCCGGTCCAGTCAGCCTCAGGCTCCTGCACCACCGGAATGAAGGTGAGCGGTGCATAGTCACGCTCCCACTGCTGCATCTGCTCCAGCTCATAGAGCCAGTGAGCCTGACGCACACCCCAGTAGAAGAACACCGGACGCTTGCTGCCCGTGTCGATCAGGTACTCCAGAATGGAGCGGGCGTAAGAGAAACCGGTGCCGCCCGCCATCAGGATCAGCGGACGGGGAGACTCATCGCGCAGGAACGCCTTGCCAGCCGGCAATTCGACCTCGATCTCCCCCTGCTCGCGCATGCGGGCCAGCACCTGACCGGCATAGGCGTTCTCGGGAGTAGCACCGATTTGCAGCTCCAGCACGCCCGGGCGGGTCGGCGAGTTGGCGATGGAGAAGGGGCGCTTGTCCGAATCGCTCATCACCACCAGCAGATACTGGCCCGGCTTGAAGCTGATCGCTTGCTGCGGCGTCAGGGCCACATGCCAGATGGTGTCGACATATTCGCGCAGTTCCTCTACGCGGCATTTGATACGTTGCATTCTTGTCCTTGTGGCGGGCTCGCTCGGCCCGCTTCGCTCATTGTTTCACTATGGAGTGACGACCAGCAGCCCTGGCCCCGTCAGTCGAGAATACTCAAATCAGTGCGGATCGCATCACTTTTTGCAGCAAAGCTGTCATGTTTGCCTCATCCGAGGATATTGAGCTCATCCCAGATGGCATCGACCTTCTGCTTCACCGCCTCATCCTGAACTATGGGCTGACCCCACTCCCGATTGGTCTCGCCCGGCCACTTGTTGGTGGCATCCAGCCCCATCTTGGAGCCGAGGCCGGAGACCGGCGAGGCGAAGTCCAGATAGTCGATCGGGGTATGCTCGATCAAGGTGGTGTCCCGTGCCGGGTCCATCCGGGTGGTAATGGCCCAGATCACATCCTTCCAGTCGCGGGCGTTGACGTCGTCGTCACACACCACCACGAACTTGGTGTACATGAACTGGCGCAGGAAGGACCAGACCCCCAGCATCACCCGCTTGGCGTGGCCCGGGTAACGCTTCTTGATGGTCACCACCGCCATCCGGTAGGAGCACCCCTCCGGCGGAAGATAGAAGTCCACAATCTCGGGGAACTGCTTCTGCAGCAGCGGCACGAACACCTCGTTCAGCGCCAGACCCAGCACCGCCGGTTCATCGGGCGGACGGCCGGTGTAGGTGCTGTGATAGATAGCATCGCGCCGCTTGGTGATGTGGGTGATGGTGAAGACCGGGAACTCGTCCACCTCGTTGTAGTAGCCGGTGTGGTCGCCATAAGGGCCTTCCGGCGCCATCTCGCCCGGCTCAAGATAGCCTTCCAGCACAATCTCGGCGCTGGCGGGCACCTCCAGATCGCAGCTGATGGCCTTGATCACCTCGGTACGGCTGCCACGCAGCAGACCGGCAAAGGCATATTCGGAGAGAGTATCCGGCACAGGCGTCACCGCGCCGAGAATGGTCGCCGGATCGGCACCGAGTGCCACCACCACCGGGAAGCGCTCACCGGGATGGGCCTCCTGCCACTCGCGAAAATCGATAGCACCGCCACGGTGATCCAGCCAGCGCATGATCAGCTTGTTTTTGGCGATCTTCTGCTGGCGATAGATACCGAGGTTCTGGCGTTTCTTGTAGGGGCCACGGGTGATGGTGAGGCCCCAGGTGACCAGCGGCGCCACATCGCCGGGCCAGCAGTGCTGGATCGGGATCTGGTCGAGATCGACCGCATCGCCCTCCTGCACCACCTGCTGGCAGGGGGCGGAAGATAGGCGCTTGGTCGGCATGTTGAGCACCTGCTTGAAGATCGGCAGCTTCTCCATCAGCTCCTTGAATCCCTTGGGCGGCTCGGGCTCCTTGAGATAGGAGAGCCAGACCCCGACCTGACGCAGGGCACCCACATCGGGCTGCCCCATGCCCATGGCAACCCGATCAGGTGTACCGAACAGGTTGGTCAGCACCGGCATGGTGTAGCCTTTGGGATTTTCGAACAGCAGAGCCGGGCCACCCGCACGCAGGGTACGGTCGCTGATCTCGGTCATCTCCAGATAGGGATCTATCTCGCGGGTGATGCGCTTGAGTTGTCCGTTTTGTTCCAGCTGCGCGATGAAATCACGCAAATCCTTGTATTTCATGCAAGTTCCCAACCGGGTTCAGGAGGTCACGCATTATAACCCTGGCTGCCCATCGGGTGTACCCGAATCGGGCAGCAGACTCGGTGCAATGGGTGGCATGTCACGCTGGCCGAGGCGTCTGGCCAGTGCAGAGAGCAGTTGGGGCTCGTCCACCTCCATCAACAGACCGGCCACCAGCGCCCCGTATTGACGGTTGGAGAGTTCCGCCAGCAGGTATTTCTGGGCTTGCGGCGGCAAGGGGGAGAGTGCGCTCAGTTGGCGCAGGGCGGCTCCCTTCAATCCCTCATTGCCACTGGCGGCAATCAGCAGATCGCTGGCAGCACTGCCGTGATGAAAGCGGTTAATGGTAGAGAGTGCACGCAGCGCATCCTGATCTGCCGGCCGCCGCCACAGCATGCCATAGAGCGCCGGTTCCCCGGTGCGCTGCAACAGATGGAACAACAGGTGATTGTCGGGCAGATAGATATTCTGGCTGGCCAGCGCTTGCGCCTCCCGCATCCAGATCGGTTGCGGCAAGGTGTCGAGGGCCAGCAACAGGGCTTGCTGCTGCATGGCGAGATCGGGGTTACTGCTGTAGTAGATGGACTTTAGCTGGAAGCTGCCCTGAGCAAGCTGCTGTCGATAGCGCTGCATCAGTGATTGCAGCTGCCACGCCCCCAGCAACTGACGGGCCTGCGCGGCAAAATCATAGACAGGTTGCTGCACCAGAAAACCGTCGACCTGCTGCTCCATGAGCCACTCGGGGGCCTTGTCGGCCTGAGCCTCGACCCACTGTTGCAACGCAGGGGATGCAGGGGGGGTCGCGGGAATATCCCGCAGCAGCTGCAACAGCAGGAACTCCCGCCGCTCGCGACTCAGGGTCGCCAGCAGAGAGTCGATGGCTGCAAATTGCCCCTCCTGCAGACGGCCCGCCAGATAGCGCTGGTGCGTCTGCAACGTCTCGGCGGTCACCGCGACCGGAGCACTCTGCGCGCAGGCGGGCATTGCACTCAGCAACCCCAGCAATAACCAGAAAACAGGCTTCATGACGTCTCCATCCATGTGACATCGGGATCTCATACTACTAGGGCGACCGGAAAACAGATAAACAAAAACCGCGACCAGGGCCGCGGTTTCGTCATTTTCTGACCGGACTTACTTCTGCTGGCGCCGCATGGCGTCGAAGAACTCGTCGTTGGTCTTGGTCATCGCCAGCTTGTCGATGAGGAACTCGATACCGTCGATCTCGCCCATCGGGTGGACAATCTTGCGCAGGATCCACATCTTCTGCAGCTCGTCACCTGAGGTGAGCAGCTCTTCTTTACGGGTGCCTGAGCGGGTGATGTCGATGGCCGGGTAGACACGCTTCTCGGCAATCTTGCGCGAGAGGTGCAGTTCCATGTTGCCGGTACCCTTGAACTCTTCGTAGATAACCTCGTCCATTTTGGAACCGGTATCGATCAGCGCGGTGGCGATGATGGTCAGGCTACCGCCCTCTTCAACATTACGCGCGGCGCCGAAGAAGCGCTTGGGACGGTGCAGGGCGTTGGCATCCACACCACCGGTCAGTACCTTGCCGGATGACGGGATAACGGTGTTGTAGGCGCGAGCCAGACGGGTGATGGAGTCCAGCAGGATCACCACATCTTTCTTGTGTTCGACCAGGCGTTTGGCCTTCTCGATCACCATTTCGGCAACCTGAACGTGACGGGAAGCAGGTTCGTCAAAGGTGGAAGCGATCACTTCACCTTTCACCATCCGCTGCATCTCGGTCACCTCTTCCGGACGCTCGTCGATCAGCAGAACGATCAGTTCACAGTCCGGGTGGTTGTAGGCGATGCTCTGGGCGATGTTCTGCAGCAGCATGGTCTTACCGGCCTTGGGCGGCGCCACGATCAGGCCACGCTGGCCTTTACCGATGGGGGAAGCCAGATCCAGTACACGGGCGGTGATATCTTCGGTAGAGCCGTTACCCCGTTCCATACGCAGACGTTCGTTGGCATGCAGGGGGGTAAGGTTTTCAAACAGGATCTTGTTGCGGGAGTTTTCCGGACGGTCGTAGTTGACCTCATTGACCTTGAGCAGTGCGAAGTAGCGTTCGCCCTCTTTCGGTGGCCGGATCTTGCCGGAGATGGTATCGCCGGTACGCAGGTTGAAGCGGCGGATCTGGCTCGGGGAGACGTAGATATCGTCAGGGCCCGCCAGATAGGAGCCGTCTGCACTGCGCAGGAAGCCGAAACCATCGGTCAGGATTTCCAGCACACCGTCGCCAAAGATATCTTCACCACCCTTGGCGTGCGCCTTGAGGATGGCAAAAATAATATCTTTCTTGTGCGCCCGAGCCAGATTTTCCAACCCCATGGATTCGCCAAGCTTGACCAGCTCGGACACAGGAGTGTTCTTTAATTCAGTCAGATTCATAGTGGTGAAAGTCTGTAAGCAAGGATTGAAATGAGGAGACAGTCTGCTGGATTGATGCTGATCGGATTTGATTGCCAGGCTGTGGTTAGCAAAGAGTCAGGCAAAAAGGTTAGCAAACGAGCGATAAACTAGCACCAATCGGGATGAGCGTCTAGGTGATAAAACACAAGGAGCGCATTATTGCAATGCGCTCCTCTTTAATTATTACAGGTTGCCGTCCAGGAACTCTTTCAGCTGAGTCTTGGACAGTGCACCGACCTTGGTCGCTGCCACTTCGCCATTCTTGAACAGCAAGAGGGTCGGGATACCACGAATGCCGTACTTGGGCGGAGTATCAGAGTTATGGTCGATGTTCAGTTTGGCTACGGTCACGCGACCTTCGTACTCTTGGGCAACTTCTTCCAGGATCGGGGCAATCATCTTGCACGGACCACACCACTCGGCCCAGAAGTCGACCAGAACGGCGCCATCGGCTTTGATTACATCTGCCTCGAAGCTGGCATCGCTCAGCTGAACAATCTTGTCACTCATCTCCAACTCCAGTCAGTAATTAAGGCTTTATTGACATATCAACAAAGGCAATAGTTGCCCTATTTGAAATGATCCTGTTTATTATTGCAAGCCTAACCTGATAACCTACCGCCATGAGCAAAACACACTTAACGACCGACAAATTCGCCCAAATGGGCCTCGAACCCGAAGTTCTGGCTGGTCTGGAATCAAAGGGATTTCACTATTGCACGCCCATCCAGGCACTGTCTCTGCCACTGCTGGTAGAAGGTCATGACCTCGCCGGTCAGGCCCAGACAGGAACCGGCAAGACCATTGCCTTCCTGGCCGCGACATTCAACTATTTGCTGACTCACCCGCTGACCAAGCCCCGTCTGGTTAACCAACCCAGAGCCATCATCATGGCACCCACCCGGGAACTGGCAGTACAGATCTATAACGATGCCGACAGCATCGCCGCTTCTACCGGCCTGAAACTCGGCCTCGCCTACGGTGGCGAAGGTTACGACAAGCAGCTGGCCGTGCTGGAGCAGGGCGTCGACATCCTGATCGGCACCACCGGCCGCATCATCGACTACTTCAAGTCCAAGGTGATCGATCTGAGCAACATTCAGGTCGTGGTACTGGACGAAGCGGATCGCATGTTCGATCTGGGCTTCATCAAGGACATCCGCTTCCTGTTCCGCCGCATGCCGCCCGCGACCGAGCGTCTGAGCATGCTGTTTTCCGCCACCCTCTCCCTGCGTGTGCAGGAGCTGGCCTACGAACACATGAACCACCCGGAACATGTGCAGGTAGAGCCGGAGCAGATGACCGGCGTGCGGATCAAGGAGGAGCTGTTCTACCCCTCCAATGAAGACAAGATGTTGCTGCTGCTCTCCCTGATGGAAGAGGAGTGGCCGGAAAAAGCGATCGTCTTCGCCAACACCAAGCATGTCTGTGAAGACGTCCATGCCTGGCTGGAGAATGACGGCCACCGCGTCGGTCTGCTGACCGGTGATGTGCCGCAGAAGAAACGGATGAAGATCCTCGAGGACTTCACCAAGGGTGCGCTCGATATTCTGGTCGCCACCGACGTGGCCGCCCGTGGTCTACACATCCCTGACGTGACCCACGTATTCAACTATGACCTGCCCGACGACGCCGAAGACTATGTACACCGTATCGGTCGTACCGGTCGTGCCGGCAAGAGCGGTCACTCCATCAGCCTGGCCTGTGAAGACTATGCCTTCAACCTGCCGGCCATCGAGGAGTACATCCACCACGCCATTCCGGTCAGCAAATATGATCGCGAAGCACTGCTGGATGATGTGACCCCGCCGAAACGGGTGTTCCGCAACCGTCAGCCGGTGAACCGCAACATGCGGGATCGCCAGGGCGGTGGCAACAGCAACAACCGTCGTCGTCCGCCGCGCAAGAGCTAAGGACAGGCCCGTTGCACAACTCGCCTCTCTATGCCGCTATCGACCTCGGCTCCAACAGCTTTCATATGCTGGTGGTGCGCGAGGTCGCCGGTGCCCTGCGCACCGTCGCCAAGGTCAAGCGCAAGGTTCGCCTCGCAGCCGGGCTCGATCCGGAATTTCGTCTCAGCCGTGCCGCCATGGAGCGGGGCTGGGACTGTTTGCGTCTCTTCTCCGAACAGTTGCAGGACATTCCGGCCGACAACATCCGGGTGGTGGGCACCGCAACCTTGCGGCTTGCCACCAACGTCGACGAGTTCCTCAGCGAAGCGGAACGGGTACTCAACCACAGCATCGAGATCATCTCGGGCGAGGAAGAGGCCAAGACCATCTATGAAGGGGTCTCCTGGACCTCCGCCGGGGAAGGCAACCGGCTGGTGATCGACATCGGCGGTGCCAGCACCGAACTGGTGATCGGCGAACATAGCGAAGCAAAACTGCTCAACAGCCTGCACATGGGCTGCGTCACCTGGCTCAACAATCACTTTGGTGATGGTGAGCTCTCCGAAGCTCGTTTCGAGCAGGCGATTGCCGCCGCCAAGGCGGTGCTGGAGAAGGTGGCGGAAGATTACCGCGCCCTCGGCTGGCGCACCTGCGTCGGCGCCTCCGGCACGGTACAGGCGCTGCAAGAGATCATGCTGGCGCAAGGGAAGAGCGAGCGGGTCACCCTGCCGAAACTGCAGGAACTGATGGGTCAGGCCATCGCCTGCGGCAAGCTCGACCGGCTGCAACTGGAAGGGCTGGCGGCCGAGCGGCTGACCGTGTTCCCCTCCGGCCTTGCCATCCTGATCGCCATTTTCGAAACCCTCGATATCGAGAGCATGACCCTCGCGGGTGGCGCCCTGCGTGAAGGACTGATCTACGGTCTGCTTGGCAACAATCACGACTGTGATGCCCGGGATCGCACCGCCGACAGCCTGATCAGCCGCTATCAGCTGGATAAAGAGCACGCCGAACGGGTGCGCGATACCGCTGTCGAGGCGTTCAACCAGCTGCAACCGGCCTGGCGACTCTCCAAACGCTACGGTCGTCCGATCTTGCGTTATGCCGCCCTGCTGCACGAGATCGGCCTCTGTATCGAATACAAGAAGGCGCCGCAACACGCCGCCTACATCATCGACAACATCGACATGCCGGGCTTTACCCCTGCGCAAAAGAAGCTGTTGTCGGCCCTGCTGTTCAACCAGCGGGACGAATTCAAGCTGGAACCGCTGGAAAAACAGGGTGCCGTCACCGGTCGTCAGGCGATCCGGCTGGCCCGTATCCTGCGCATCGCCCTGATCCTCTGCATGCGCCGCACCCAGGGCACAGTGCCCAGCTTCACCCTGCAGGCAGAAGAGGAGTCACTGACCCTGACCCTGCCCAAGGGCTGGATGGATGAACACTACCTGCGCGCCAGCGAGCTGCGCTTTGAAGTGGAACGCCAGCAGAAGATGGGCTGGCCGACCCGCGTACAGGAAGCCTGACTCAGCAACCTGCCTGTTTTGGAGCCGATCATGCCGGATTATCAACCCATCAGCTGCGATCTCTACGACTGGCTCGAAATTGCTGCCAGCTGGCAACTGCCGGTGACCCTCACCAGCCGCGATGATCGCCAATGGGATGACAAGATCCGCACTATCGAAGCCAGCGAAGGGGTCGAGTATCTGCTGCTGCACAGTGGCGAGCAGCTCAGTCTGGCAGAACTGGCGACCTTGCGCCTGAACTGGCAAGGGGAAGAGAAGCTGATCCGCTTCGCGCCAACCAACTGAATCTAATAAGAAAAAGGAGGGCCAACATGACGTTGGCCCTCCTTTTTTGCATCCGTAACTCGCACCGACCGTTAACTCGCCGCCAGCGCCGCCATCACATAGACATCGAAGCGATTGCTCTTGGTCTCGATAGCCATGCTGGGCTTCTGTTCGTTGAGCCAGCCGGCGTAGTCCGGCCGCTTCACCACCACCCGCTTGTTCGCCATCTTGAGGGCAGCCGGCAACAAGGCATCCGCATCGAGATCCGGCCCCACCAGCGACTGGAACACCCGCATCTCTTTTTTCACCAGCGCCGACTTCTGCTTGTGAGGGAACATGGGGTCGAGGTAGATCACCTCGGGCCGCTCCGGCAGCGCCAGCAAGTTGTCCACCGCCGGGCCGTGCAGCAACTGCATCCGCTCACGCACCCAGGGGCCAATCTCCGGGTCTTCGGCGGCTCGAGCCAGACCATCCTGCAGCAGAGCAGCCACCACAGGACTGCGTTCGATCAGGGTCACCTTGCAACCGAGGGAGGCGAGCACGAAGGCGTCGCGCCCCAGACCGGCAGTGGCATCCACCACGGTCGGTGTGGCACCGGCCTTGAGCCCCACCGCCTTGGCGATGGACTGGCCCCGACCGCCGCCAAACTTGCGGCGATGTGCCACCGCCCCTTCCACGAAGTCCACATAGACGGCACCCAGCTTGGGCTCATCCAGCTTGCGCAGCTCCAGTCTCTCTTCAGTCAGTACCAGCGCAAACGGAGCCGGAAACTCCACGTCGGCAAGGCGTAAACGCAGGGTGTCGAGCTCGCCATCACGGGCGGGGACTTCACTGAAAACCTGAATATGGGGCATAGGAGACAGACTCATGGCACGTACAGAAGCGGCCATGATAACAGAAGCAGTGGATCAGCTCACGACAGTGAGGTTCATCCCCTGACGGTTGAGAGCGAGGTAATCAATGAGATCGTCATAGGCCAGCGGGCGGCTGAGCAGATAACCTTGGGTGAAGGCACACCCCTTCTGGCAGAGGAAGTTGAGCTGCTCGCGGGTCTCTACCCCCTCGATCACCACCTGCATGCCGAGGTTGTGCACTATGTTGATGATGCCGTCGAGCAGCATCCGATCCTGCTCATTGAAGGGGATATGGCGCACGAAGGAGCGGTCGATCTTGACCAGATCGACCGGGAAGGTGCGCAGATAGTTGAGGGCCGAGTAGCCGGTACCGAAATCGTCGATGGCCAGCTTGCAGCCCGCCTCGCGCAGGGCATCGATCCGCACCCTGTGCTGATCGCTGCTCTCCATCAGCAAAGATTCGGTGATTTCGATGACGATGTCGGCAGGATCGAGCCCAAAGTGCTGGATCACCTTGAGCCACTCACTCGCCTCGGGGTCGATGGTCTGGAACTCCATGGTGGAGCGGTTGATCGACATCTGCAGATCAGGGAAGCCGGATTGCTGCAACCGCGCCAGATCCCTGCACGATTGCCACAATACCAGCGCACCCAGCCCCTGAATCAATCCCGCCTCTTCCGCCAGCGGAATAAACTCGGCAGGAGATACCTGCCCCCAGTGGGGGTGATACCAGCGCACCAGCGCCTCCAGCTTGGCGACCCGTCCGCTGCGATTGTCCCAGATCGGCTGGTAGGCCATGGTCAGCTGCTCCAGCTTGATCGCTTCGGCCAGATCCTGCTGCATCTGGTGGCGCTGGCGCACCTCTTCCCGCATGGATGAGCAGTAGGCTCCGAGCAACCGTCCCTGCCGCTTGGCCGCAAACAGCGCCTGTTCGGCATTTCGCAGCAGCTCGTCGCTCTCGCTGCCATCGACCGGACAGAGAGTCATGCCGATGGTCGCGGTCACATAGAGGTGCTGGTTGGCCAGCATAAAGGGGCGGGCGAAACTGCCGATCACCTGCTTGGCAAACACCTCGGCCTGACGGCGGGTGACGATGCCGGGCACCAGGAACGCGAACTCGTCGCCACCGATGCGGGCCACCAGATCTTCGGTGCGCACCCGGCTCACCAGTCGATCCGAGACCTCCCGCAGCAGGGCATCGCCAGCATGGTGATCCATGCTGTTGTTGACCGCCTTGAAGTTGTTGAGGTCGAGCACCATGAGCGCGAAGCGCTCGCCCCGCTCGCAGAAGCGGGTGAGGCAGCGGCCAAACAACCAGCGGTTGGGCAGGCTGGTGAGGTTGTCGTAGTTGGCCTGGGTCGCGATCTTCTGCTCGGCCACTTTGGTCTGGGAAAGATCGCTGAAAATGGCGATATATTGCTGAATTTTGCCGGCTTCGCGCAGGGTGCTGATCATCAGCTGCTGCGGATAGAGCTTGCCGTTCTTGCGCTTGTTCCACACCTCGCCACGCCACACCCCCACCCGCTCCAGCGCATGGTACATGTCGGCATAGAAGGTCTGATCGTGCAGCCCGGACTTGAGCATGCTGGGACGCTGGCCCCGCACCTCGTCGCTGCTGTAGCCGGTGATCTGCTCGAAGGCCGGGTTGACCGAGATGATGCGGCTGTCGGCATCGCACACCAGAATCGCTTCGGAGAGGTTGTCGTAGACCCGGTGAGAAAGCTTGAGCTGCTCCGCATGGCGCTTGAGGGGATCGATATTCTCCAGCAGCACCATCAGGTAGTCCGGCTGCTGCTGCTCGTCGCGGATCAGGGTGACAGTCACCCGCCCCCACAGGATCTCGCCCCCCTTGCAGAAGTAGCGCTTCTCCTGGGTGAAACTGCTGCGCTCGCCGCGCCGGATCTCTTCGTAGCACTCAAGGCTGCGCTGCCAATCCTCCGGGTGATTGATGTCGGAGATGGAGCGATGAAGCAGCTCGTCGAGGGGATAACCCAGCATCTTCTCGATGGCCGGGTTGGCCCAGAGAATGCGGCCGGTGAGATCGAGCTTGCCGATCCCCACCGGGGCCTGAAACAGCATGCTCTGCAGCACATGAGGGGTATCAGGCAAGAGTTGCGGCAGCTGGCGTTGCAGCATCAGCGCCAGTTCACGACCGGCCAGCGGCCCCAGCAACCGGAGCAGCCCCATCACCTTGGTCATATTGGCCTGCGGCTGACGATAGAGCAGGCAGCAGATACCTATGGTCCCGCCATCCGCATCCTTGAGGGCGATC
Organism: Aeromonas sp. 159; assembly: GCF_963862045.1. Taxonomy (NCBI): domain Bacteria; kingdom Pseudomonadati; phylum Pseudomonadota; class Gammaproteobacteria; order Aeromonadales; family Aeromonadaceae; genus Aeromonas; species Aeromonas sp. 159. The sequence goes on from NZ_CAWLMI010000060.1 coordinate 52,667, forward strand.
CCGGCGTAGGCCTGGGCTTGCCACGCATCGGCAAGCGGCATCGCGGGGAACAGCTGCAACAGACGATCGCTGAACCAGGCTTCCCCCTCCTGCCAGGTAATGGCATCGGGAGAGTCAGTGATTGGCAGCGTCAAGGTATCGGGGTCAAGAGAGGAGGGATGGGCAGCCTGAACCGTAAGATGGGAAGCATTTGATTCCCTGCTGGCGATCAGGACGACATCAGCCATCACAGCAGCGGCGATTTCACTCACAAAGGTATCGAAATATCCCTGGCCGCTCGAATGAGCCAGACTTGAGATGATTTGATAGACGGAATCGAGTGCTCGCCTCATGGCAAGTGGCTTTCTCTCCTTGAAGGTTAGAACACGACTCTACTGAAGAGCTGTGAGCAGTGCAAATATGCAATCAGCAAGATATTAAAAAGCCTTGAAAAAAGGGACCAAAAGGTCCCTTTTTGTCGCAGAAATCACGACTCGATCCCACTATGCCGCAAAATAGTGTACCTGGTTGAAGCTCACACAGGCGGCGGGTCAGGAATCTCAGGCAGCGATCCCGCTGTGTCGCAACAGCGCATCCACCTTGGGCTCACGACCACGGAAGGCTCGGAACAGCTCCATCGGCTCCTTCGAGCCTCCCTTCTCCAGAATATTCTTCAGGAAGGATTGGCCGGTCGCCGGGTTGAAGATCCCCTCCTCCTCGAAGCGGGAGAAGGCATCGGCAGAGAGCACCTCAGCCCACTTGTAGCTGTAGTAGCCCGCCGCATAGCCGCCCGCGAAGATGTGGGAGAAGCTGTGCTGGAAGCGGTTGAACGCTGGCGGCGTCATCACAGCTACCTGACTGCGCACCTCATCCAGCAGCGCCGGAAGCTGTGCCGGATTGGCCGGATCAAACTCCTGATGGAGACGGAAGTCGAACAGGGCGAACTCCAGCTGGCGCAGCATCTGCATCGCCGCCTGGAAGTTGCGGGCGGTCAGCATCTTCTCCAGCAGATCGGCAGGCAACGGCTCGCCGGTCTCGTAGTGGCCGGAGATAAAGGCCAGCGCCTCGGACTCCCAGCACCAGTTCTCCAGGAACTGGCTCGGCAGCTCTACCGCATCCCAGGCCACGCCGTTGATACCGGCGACACCGGCCACATCGATGCGGGTCAGCATGTGGTGGATGCCGTGGCCAAACTCATGGAACAGGGTGACCACTTCGTTGTGGGTAAACAGCGCCGGTTTGCCATCCACCGGGCCGTTGAAGTTGCAGGTCAGGTAGGCCACCGGCTTTTGCAGCGAGCCATCCTGACGGTAGCGACGACCCAGACAGACATCCATCCAGGCCCCGCCCTGCTTGTGCTCGCGGGCGTAGAGGTCGAGATAGAAGCTGCCGCGCAGCTCGTCGTCGGCATCGAAGATGTCGTAGAAGCGCACGTCCGGGTGCCAGGTGTCGATGCCGAGGCGCTCGCGCACCTTCATGCCGAACACCCGCTTCACCACTTCGAACAACCCCTTCACCACCTTGCTGGCGGGGAAGTAGGGGCGCAGCTGCTCATCGGAGATGGAGAACTTGTGCTGCTTGAGCTTCTCGGCGTAGTAGGCGAGATCCCAGGCGGCCAGCTCGCTCTGACCGTGCTGCTCGGCGGCGAAGGCGCGGATCTCCTCCAGCTCGGCCTTGCCTTGCGGCAGGGATTTGGCCGCCAGATCGGTGAGGAAGCTCACCACCTGTTCGGTCTTGTCCGCCATCTTGGTGGCCAGGGAGAGCTCGGCATAGTTGGCGAACCCCAGCAACTGAGCCAGTTCGCGGCGCAGGGTGAGCAGCTCGCTCATGATGGCGGAGTTGTCCCACTTGCCCGCATTGGGGCCCTGATCGGAGGCGCGGGTGGTGAAGGCTTCGTACATCTCGGCGCGCAGCTCGCGGTTGTCGGCATACATCATCACCGGCAGATAAGAAGGGATATCCAGAGTGAACAGCCACCCCTCTTTGCCTTTAAGTTCAGCCATCTGGCGGGCAGCGGCACGCACACTGTCGGGTAGACCGGTCAGCTCGGCTTCATCGGCCACCAGCTTGTGCCAGCCCTGGGTCGCATCCAGCACGTTGTTGCTGAAGCGGGAAGCCAGCTCGGAGAGGCGGGCCTGAATTTCGCCGTAACGCTGCTGCGCCTCGGCAGGCAGACCGATGCCGGAGAGGCGGAAGTCACGCAGGGTATTCTGGATCTCCTTGCGCTGGGCGCCGCTCAGCAGCGGGAAATCATCGCTCTGGGAGAGGGCCAGATAGGCCTGATAGAGCCCTTCATGCTGACCGACATAGGTCTGGAATTCGGAGAGCAGCGGCAGGCAGGCGTCATGGGCCTCGCGCAGTGCTTCGCTGTTGAGTACGGAGTTGAGGTGGCTGACCGGTGACCAGATCCGTGACAGGCGGTCATTTACCTCTTCCAGCGGGGCAATCAGGCTATCCCAGGTATGGGGATCACGCTGGGCCAGCACATCGCTGATCTTCTGCTTGCAGTCAGCAATCGCCTGAATCACGGCAGGCTGAACCTGCTCCGGCTTGATCTGGCTGAAAGGGGGCAGCGAATCCATTGTCAGCAAAGGGTTATTCATCCCGGTTACCTCTTGTTTGGTCTTGAACAGACCGCTTTAGCAGCTCTGTATGGCTTTCTAACATGTGGCCAAGCCACGCAATAATCAAGCGGGAATCCGCCGCAACCCTGTACTTTTCCAGCCATTGCGACCCGGATCTCTGCCGTTGCTGCAGTTTTGCCATCAACAGCCAGTAACAGGATGAATCTGTGGGCCTTTTTTGGCTCTTATCGCTACTTTCAAGGGGCAAAAAGCCGCCATTTACCGGCGCCACAGCTGCCTGCCAAGTACCGTCATGCTCAATCATGGAAACGGACAAAATGTGGTGACTGTAACAAATTATCAATATTTTTCAGTTAATTAGAATCAAAACCAACTATTGATTAATTTATTTTCAAGCATCTATCATAGGCAACCTGCCATGCAGGTCACTTGATTCTCTGTGCTGCACAGAAATCGGGTGAAAAAGGCAAAGTGACCCGAAAGGGCGCGACGCAAAGCCACCGGTCTAAGGGAAAACACCTATGACAGCGGGGCTGCCCCCGGGGACGTCCGGTCACAACCGACGCCCCATTTGCACCGTACGGAGAGACGATGAACAAACTCAAATTATCCCTGCTTGGCTGCCTGCTCGGCATGGGCGCCCCCATGGCATATGCCGCCATTGCCGGTCAGGCGATGGTCAACCCCCAGTCCGGCGTAGTGGTCGGCTATTGGCACAACTGGTGTGACGGCTCGGGCTACAAGGGCGGTATCGCCCCCTGCGTCAAGCTCGATCAGGTCAACCCGCAATACAACGTGGTCGATGTCTCCTTCATGAAGGTCTATGGCAGCGATCCCATCCCCACCTTCAAGCTCGACCCGGCCATCGGCATGAGCGAAAGCCAGTTTATCGAGCAGATCGCCGAGCTGAACCGTCAGGGCCGTGCCGTGCTGCTGGCGCTGGGCGGTGCCGATGCGCACATCGAGCTGCGCAAGGGTCAGGAGCAGGCCTTTGCCGACGAGATCATCCGTCTGGTGGAGACCTATGGCTTCGACGGGCTGGATATCGATCTGGAGCAGGCCGCCATCACCGCCGCCGACAACCAGACCGTGATCCCGGCGGCCCTGCGTCTGGTCAAGGATCACTACCGCGCCCAGGGGAAAAACTTCCTCATCACCATGGCGCCGGAGTTCCCCTATCTGACCCAGACTGGCGCCTACATCCCCTATATCCGCAATCTGGAAGGGTACTACGACTGGATCAACCCCCAGTTCTACAACCAGGGTGGCGACGGTATCTACATCGATGGCATCGGCTGGATTGCCCAGAACAACGATGCCCTGAAAGAAGAGTTCATCTACTACATGGCGGATTCGCTGAGCAACGGTACCCGCGGCTTCTACAAGATCCCCCATGACAAGCTGGTGTTCGGCATTCCGACCAACATCGACGCCGCCGCCACCGGCTATGTGCAGGATCCGCAAAAGCTCTACAACGCCTTCAACCGCCTGAAGAGCGAGGGGCAACCGCTGCGTGGCGTGATGACCTGGTCCATCAACTGGGACATGGGCCGCAACGCCGCCGGTCAGTCCTACAACGAATCCTTCATCAAGAGCTACGGCCCCTTCATCCACGATCAGGAGATCACGCCTCCGGTCGACAACGGCAAGCCGGTGTTCAGCGGCCTGAGCGATACCCGCATCAAGCAGGGCACCGCCTTTGATCCGCTGGCCGGTGTCAGCGCCAACGACAAGGAAGATGGCGACCTGACTGGCCAGATCCAGGTGGAAGGTTCGGTAGACAGCCAGCGTATCGGCCTCTACCCCCTCACCTACAAGGTGAGCGATCGCGACAACAACGTCACCGAGCAGATACGTACCATCGAGGTCTACAGCATGAAGCCGGTGTTCAGCGGCGTCACCGACACCACGCTGGAACTGGGTACCGCTTTCGATCCGATGACCGGCGTCAGCGCCCATGATGAAGAAGATGGCGACCTGACCGCCCAAATCAAGGTCAGCGGCAACGTCGACAGCAGCAAGGTCGGCCGCTACACCCTCACCTATCAGGTGAGCGACAGCGGCGGTCAGCAAGTAACCCAGCTGCGCAACGTGACCGTCAGGGAGCAGGGCGCCGTCTGTGAAAACAGCTGGGATGCCAAGAAGGTCTATGTGGGCGGCGACATCGTCAGCCACAACGGCAAGAACTGGCTGGCAGGCTGGTGGACCCAGAACGAAGAGCCGGGCACCACGGGTGACTGGGGCGTCTGGCGCGTACAGGGCGACAGCGACTGCGGCGGCACAACGCCACCCGCCGAAGGCAGCAGCGACTTCACCGTCAGCGCCATGGCGAGCGAGTACACCATAGTCAATGGTCAGGTCAGCATCCGCTTCAACCTGACCACCGCCAACCCGGTACAGATCACCGCAACTCTGGAGCAGAGCGGCCACAGCCACGGTACCACCAGCAGCCAGGTGAACGGCACCAGCACCCTGGTACTGCAGGGCAGCAATGTGACCGATGGCAGCTACGAAGTGGTCATCACCGGTCTGGCAGATGGCCAGCAGCCGGTGGTACAGCGCTTCCCGGTTGCGCTGACCGAAGAGAGCAACGGCGGTAGCGAAGGTGACTACCCGGCCTACGCTCCCAACACCGGCTATCAGGCCGGTGATCGGGTCAGCAACGCCGGTGGCAACTACGAGTGCAAACCCTGGCCCTACAGCGGCTGGTGTGGCGGCTCGACCAGCCACTATG
>NZ_CAWLMI010000061.1:0-2853 GCF_963862045.1 Aeromonas sp. 159
CAGGGTGACCGAGCCAGCGCTCAGGTTGGCGGTGACGAGGCGCGGGGCGCTTCCCTCCTCATAGGCGAGCATCCCTGAACTCATTTGCTGGGCAAACGCGAAGGGGCTGGCCAGCAGTAGGACGAGTGCCAACAGGGGTGACAAATATGCAGAGAACGATGACTTCAACATGGGATCAGGAGCGCCATTTCAAGATGGTCCAGCGCCAGGCGTGGCGCAGCACCAGAGGAGTTAACGCCAATGCGCTCAGCCAGTGGGCCCAGCTGGCGAGGTTGCCCGTGGCATAGCCCGGAGTGCCGTGCAGCACCAGCAGCAGGCCGCTGGCCAGACAGATCAGCAGCAGGGCTTCAATAATCCGCCCCGTGGTGCGCAAAAAAGGTTTGTTGCTGCGGTTCAACAAGCTGCGATGGGAGAGCCAGAAGGCGCCAAACAGCAGCGGGAACAGGGTGAGCGAGAGCATCACATGGAAAAACAGATTCCAGCGTGCCAGCGACCAGAGCGGGGTCAGCGGCTCCCACAGCAGCAGGCCGGAGAAGAACATCAGATAGAGGGTGCCCTCGGCGGCCTGATGGTGGTAGGCCAACCATTGCCGGAATTGTCGGGGTGAGAGAGAAAGGCTTGTCATAAAGGCTCCAGCACCCGGGCGGGGCAGCCCGGGGGGAGCAAGTTTATAACGCAGTAAGAGTAATGAAAAGTGTTATCAATTGTATTGCTGGTGAATCAAGGCTGAACAAGCACAGTGATCAAGCTCGACTATTTATGCTCCGCCATCCGCTCGGTCACCGCATAGATGAGCGCGGCCAGCGAGAAGGCGAGAAACACCACCACGGACCACTTCATATCGACTTCGTTGATGATGCCATCTTCGAGAAACGCCTTGAGCACCTCCACTCCGGCAATAGTCACCAGCGAGTTGATGACGATGAGCTTGAGGGAGGCAAAGTTGATCTTGCTAAGCCAGTTGCTGCTAAGGGAGGCGCGCTGCTCTTCCGTCTGGATAAATTGCACATAGCCACAGATAGCAACCAGGATCAGCATCTGGGCCACCAGTATAAAGTCCACCAGGGTCAGCACGCCGGTAATGAGATCCAGATAGGGGATCTCGAAAATGTTTACAGAAAGCTGATAGAGCTGCATGGCAAACTTCACCATCAGCAATACCACGCAGATGAGAATGCCAATGTAGAAGGGGAACATCATCAATCTGCTGCCATTGAGCATGAAATTGAATCGACGCATAAAAACTCCAAGGTAAGGGAAGCTGGGTGATTATGACCTGAATTGAGGCTATTGGCAGCGACGTGTCGTCAAGTCACCAAGCTTTCACTATCACCTACTGCAGTACCGGCACAGCTGGTGCTGCAAGTCGTGAAGATCTATCCCGGTAGCATGGGGGGCTACCAGTTTGGTTCATAACTCCAGCTCGATTATGGGGATCTCCCAACGTTCGCTGCGCATCTTGGGTTGATACTCATCCTTTTCCTGCTCTTTACGCCGCTCTATCAAGGCGATCACTCTGGCTTCGCGGATTGTATTCACATCGAATTTCCAGGTTTCTTCTCCCTGTAGGGAGAGGCGAGCGATCTTGTGACTGCGGTGATAGACATGGAGCCTGTCCTGTTTGTCGGGGGCAATGCGTACGGCATCGCCTACTTTCAACGCTCTCAGTTCGTTGTGAATAGTCTGGCCTTCATCACTGTGACCTGCATATCCCAACACCAGTTGCGACATACCCATCATGGCGAAACGACGTTGTCTGTCCGGTCGGGTTGCGTTAGGTCTCTGCACGTAGCAGTGGGAGGCGATCAGTGGAATATGGGGATTACGTTGATCGTGGCGAGCCATGAGAACCAGCCTTTCGATAGCACGTGTCATCCCCACATAGAAGAGGCGCCGCTCTTCTTCCAGGTTACTGGTCGATAGCTCCGCCGCGCGTTGCCAGCCGCCGTCGAGAAGTATCACATGGCGATACTCCTCCCCCTTAACCCCATGTACCGTACTTAACAATACCCCTTTACCGAAGCGGATCTGGCGCTTTTGCTCGCTCAAATACTCGTAGAGGAACATCAGGAAGTGGTGGGCAGAAAGAGCGTGCTCTCCCTGGCTGGCTTGCCACTGAGCAATCAGATCGTGCAGTAGCTCCTCCCAACGGTTGGCCAGTGAGAGTGGAGGGAGAGGGGCTGCAAGTTGCTCCGCTGTCAGCAGGGCATGACCTTGCTGTTGTAGCCAATTCTGATAGCGCAAGATTTCACGGCAGCGATGCACAGGAAAACCGTTCTCTTTATCCAGAGTAAAACGACAGGGAATATCAGCATCTGCCAGTGCCGAGCGTACCCAGGCCAGTTCCTCCTTCTCTAGCCCATTACGGGCCAGCACGGCGATAGATTCCAGCGGGCAAGTGGGAGTCTTCTCACGGATAAGCGTGATATGTCTCACGACCTCGGCTGCCTGTTGGGCTGCATCCTGGCACTGCTGGATGATGACGCGACCCTGTGCTGTCTCCATCCCCTCCCAGTGCCCCCCAGCCACTTCCATCTTGCGCCTGTCGTCGATCTCGATGGGATGTGTACGCTTCATGCGATCCTGATTGTGCTCAATCAGGCGGTTGGAGGTCTCGATGATGTGGGCGGTGGAACGATAGTTCCAGGTCAGGAAGTGAGTCTGGGCGTTGTAGTCTTGCTCAAAGCGGCGAATAAAGCTGACGTTCGCGTCGCGAAAGGCGTAGATCGATTGGTCATCATCACCCACAGCCATCAGATGCAGTCGGGCCTCCTCATCCTCTTCGCTTTTGCCCACCAGTGCCGCGATAAGCTGGTACTGTTGTTCATCAATGTCCTGATACTCGTCGACGAG